>CAIXOZ010000037.1 GCA_903921295.1 uncultured cyanobacterium
GGCTCTGGTCCTCCAGGCTGAGATGGCCATGCAGGGGGGTGATCTCCAGATCCTCGGCCCAGCCGGTGCTCTCCAGCAGGCGCTGCACCTGGCCGATCTCCCGTTGACCCGGCAGAAAGACCAGCACTGTCTCCCGCTCCCCACGCTGATCAAGCCAGTGCTGCTCCAAGGCCCGCAGCACCTGCCTGGCCAGGGGCTCCTCGGGGCGGGGGGCCTGGTGGCTGATCGCAACCGGATGGCTGCGGCCTTCGCTGGTGATCACCTCGGCCTCGCTCAGGCTCCGGGCCAGGGGCGCCAGGTTCAAGGTCGCTGACATCACCAGCAGCCGCAGCTCTGGATTGAGGACGGAGCGGGCTTCCCGCAGCAGAGCCAGGGCCAGATCCGCTTCGGCCCTGCGCTCATGAAACTCATCGAAGATCACGCAGGCCACCCCGGTGAGGCCGGGATCTCCCTGAAGGCGCCGCAGAAACACCCCATCGGTGACCACCTCCAGGCGGGTGTCGGCGGAGCATCGCTGCTCCAGCCGCACCCGATAACCCACCTGCTGGCCCACCTCCTGACCCAGGCAGGCGGCCAAGCGCGTGGCAGCGGCCCGGGCCGCGAGGCGCCGCGGTTCAAGCATCAGGATGATGCCTTGATCCGGCTCCAGATGCTCAAGCAGCGCCAGGGGCACCCTGGTGGTTTTGCCCGCCCCTGGCGGTGCCTGCAGCAGCAGCGTGCCGCCCAGAGGCAGCGCCTGCAGGATCGACGGCAGGTGCGGATCGATCGGCAGAGCCTCGCCGTCGTGCTGCTGGAGGCCTCGGGGCTGCTGGGCCGCCATTGGGACTGGTAAGGAACCGGGGCTCAGCTCAGCGGACGTGGCGCATGCCGTCGACCGGGTGGTAGGTCTCACCGGTGGTTTCTTCGTAGACGATGGCCGGCAGCCCGGTCTCGAACATCGTCTGCAGGGCTTCCTTGAGGTAGGGATTCCAGCCACCTGTGCTCACCTTTCCGTGGCGCACGGTCCAGTCCCAGGTGCCTTGCAGATCCCTGGGAATGCGGCCTTCACGGTCGCGACGAGCCACCAGATCCTGGGATTCGACCAGGCCCACCAGAATCGGAGCCTTGCCGTAGGCGGGGGTGATGCTCAGCTCCAGGCGAACGGGATCATCCTTGACAAGCTTCAGCCGAAACCGCTGTGGCAGCTTCAGGCCGCGTAGGACGGCCCCAACGATTCGGGTTCTCTGATCCACGCTCGGCTGTCTCCCGGATTCGCAAGCACCCCATGGTTGTACCAGCTGGGGGGGCCCGGCAGGGACATTTGGTGCAGGAATCCCGCGGCAATCCCTTTGCGCACGAGGATCACCCGAGGGGCCTGGGGTGGATGCCGCCAAGGCCAACGTCTTGCCCATGGCCCGTTGCCTGGAGCGGTCAGGCGACTCTGCCGATCTCAGACGCGCTCACTGGCAACACTGTCGCCCTCGTCATCTCCGCTGAAACGCACGGTGAGAAGGTCTTCCTGGGTGAGCTGTCCATCGGAATCAAGCAGCTCTGGATGAATGGTGAGCCGACCAGTGCGATCAGCGCCGGAGGCAGGGCTCTGATCGCCAGGTCTGGGCACGGCCGTGAACCCGCGACCCATCACCCGGAAGGCTTGCCAGAGCAGCACAAGAAAACAGGCTGCGTAGACGAGTGGGAAAAGCTGGGCGAGGGCTGGGGGCATGGACAGGGGCGTCCGGTGGACGCAGACAGGGAGCGAAACAGGCGCTGAAGGCGGCTGGAGCTACCAGCACCATCATTGCCGAGTTGGGGGCCGCATTCCGGACGACTGGGACAACATCCAGGCCCAGAGAGTGCTGCAGGCAGCGCCGAAGGCCAGGAATGCCAGCAGCAGCCGGACGGACCCCTGGGGATGGGCGACCAGGTTGTCCATGGCATTGCCGTATTTCTTTACAAACCCTAGGTGGTTTTGGTGGGTGTCGCGGCCCCTGGTCCCTGGCTGGGTGAGGCGGTTGCGGTAGCCCTGGGTCGAGTCGGCCTCCCTCGCACCAATCGGGGGCCAGGGATTACGGCTCTCCTCCCCTGGTCGACAGGCGCCGAAGTCCTTACGGTCGATGGACTCACGGCATCGTGTCTGGCCATGGCCGTCCGTCGTCCCCTTTTGCCTCTGGTGCTGGCCTCCGCCCTGGCGGCGGCAGGGCTTCCGTTCACGCCCGCGATCGCCCAGGGAGGAGGGCTGCTGCCGGCCTCGTCACTGGAGCGGCGCTCCTTCGTCGCCGAGGCCGTGCGCCGGGCCGGACCGGCCGTGGTCACCATCGACACCGAACGAACCGTGACGGTTCCCGGGGCGAGCGGGCTGCCCCGGGGCCTTCTCGCCGATCCCCTGTTTCGGCAGTTCTTTGGGTTGCCTCAGGCCCAGCCCCCCTCCCAGCGCACCGAGCGGGGTCAGGGCAGTGGTGTGATCTTTCAGGCCGATGGACTGATCCTCACCAATGCCCATGTGGTCGAGAAAAGCGATCGCGTCACCGTCGGACTGAGGGACGGGCGCCGGGTGGAAGGCAAGGTCGTCGGCCTGGATCCGGTCACCGATCTGGCGGTGGTGCGCCTGGGGCCGGGTGGTCCCTGGCCGGTGGCCACCCTTGGGAATTCGGAGACTCTCCAGGTGGGCGATTGGGCCATCGCAGTTGGCAATCCGTTCGGGCTCGATAACACCGTCACCCTGGGGATCATCAGCAGCCTCAATCGCAATGCCAGCAAGTTGGGCATCACCGATAAGCGACTGGAGCTGATTCAGACCGATGCGGCGATCAACCCTGGCAATTCCGGCGGACCGCTGCTTAATGCCGACGGCGAGGTCGTGGGCATCAACACCCTGGTGCGCTCCGGTCCGGGAGCGGGCCTGGGATTTGCGATCCCGATCAATCGGGCCCGTAGGGTGGCGCAGCAGCTGCTCACCAACGGGCGGGTGAGCCACGCGATGATCGGCCTCTCCCTCGGGCCCGCCAATGTGGGCAATGACGGACGGCCGTTACCCGGTGCCTTGGTGATGGCCGTGGCCCCCGGCGGCCCGGCCCAGCAGGCCGGAATCAGGACCGGAGACCGGATCGTGGCGGCAGGTGGTGTGACGATCCAGATGGCTTCCGACCTGATTGAGCAGGTCGACCGTCAGGGTGTCGGTCGACCGATGACGCTGCAGATCGTTCGCGCCGGGGAGAGCATCACGATCCTCGACCGGGATCGACCGATCGCCCGGATCGTGCCCGTGCGAGACGCCGACGACGCGCATCTCACGGAGCTGGCGCGCCGCGGGCGGGTCCGAAACGGGACGGGCGCGGACCTGTCGGCGATCGTCGGGGTGCCCGGTCCCGCCCCGCTGAGAGCGGATGTGTTGGCGGCGCTCCTCGTCGAGCGCGAGGATGGGCGGTGAAGTTCTGGGACTGCTCGGCCATCGCGCGTCTCGAGCGGGAAGGGAACATGGCGGCACAGGAGGTCCACGCGGCGCTCGCTCGCCTCGACCTGCTGGCCGAGGCGTGGGCGCAGGTGGAGCCCGGGCCTGACCTGCAGCGCCTCGCCAGGCGCCTGTTGCGGACGCACCCGCTGCGCGCCGCCGACGCCC
>CAIXOZ010000038.1 GCA_903921295.1 uncultured cyanobacterium
CCGCCCGCCTCACCGGCTGGAAGATCGACATCAAGAACAGCACCGAATACGACCAGGGCAGCGAAGACGAGCGCGTGGCTGAACTGATTTCCCTTCGTCAGGAAGAAGAAGCCCTGCAGGCCGAAGCCGAAGCCCGCCTGGCGGCCGAACAGGCGGCCAGGGCCGAGGAGGACGCCCGTCTGCGCGAGCTCTATCCGCTGCCCGAAGACGACGAGGACTACGGCAGCGACGAGGCTGAGGCTGAGGGCGTTGAGCCTGAGGCGGAGGCTGCCGCTGAAGACGTGCCTTCAGACGATGAGGACACCACCGCCGCCGCCACCGACGCTGACCACGAAGCGGCTGGGGCCCGGTGAGCAGACCGATCCTCCGTCGCTGTGTGTCCTGCCGGGAGCTGCTCGACCGCGAGCAGCTCTGGCGTGTGATTCGTCAGGCGACGGGAGGGCTGGTCCTGGATCGGGGGATGGGGCGTTCCGCCTACCTCTGCCGAGGCCGGGAATGCCTGGAAGAGGCCAGGCGACGCAAGCGATTGCAACGGGCTCTGCGCATCCAGGTGCCCGATACCGTCTACGCATCGCTTGAACAGCGTCTGGACGACCAACATGTCGCTGACGTTGAGGCAAGATGAAACGTGGCCCTGTGGTGTGGCAGCACCGCGCCTGGGCTCGGAGGCACCTGTTGCCCCGACCACTTGGAGACCTGAATGACCAGCAGCGGCAAAGTCAGAATTTATGAGCTGTCCCGGGACCTGGGCCTGGACAACCGCGACGTGCTCGAAGCCGCCGAGAAGCTGGCGATTTCCGCCAAGAGCCACAGCAGTTCGATCAGCGATGACGAAGCCGCACGCATCCGCGGCCTGATCGAATCCGGCGACGCCTCCCGCTCCCCGGCCGCTCCGGCCGCGCCGGCAGCCAAGGAGACTGCGGCCAAGGCGATCCTGGCCGTGCGCAAGACCCCGAACGGCAGCGAGGCTCCCCCTGCAGCTCCGGCCGCACCCAGGCCGCCGGCGGCCCGGCCTCCCCTCAGTCCGAAGCCTGCGGCAGCCGCTCCGGCTCCCAGCCGTCCGGCCGTGATAGCGCCCCCCGGCCGTCCCGCTCCTGCCCCCGAACGGCCTGAACCCAAGGCCGCCGCTGCTCCTGCCTCGGCGGCCCCGAAACCGCCGGCCAGCCGACCAGCCCAACCGCCTGCTGCTCAGCCTCCTGCAGCCAAGGCTCCGGTCGCACCGGCGCCTGTCAGCAAGCCGGTGCTCGTGAAGGCTCCGGCCTCCAGCCCCCGGCCAGCCGCCCCTGAGGCCAGCAGCCCCATGCCGGCCAGGCCCGGAGCACCGGCCAGGCCGGCGACTCCTGCCGCCGCCAAACCGACTGCACCACAGATCGTGCGCAAGCCCGAGGTGATGCCCTCGCGGCCCGCAGCCCCCACCAGTCCGCGGCCCCAGCCGCCGGCCGGGTCCACTGTCGGTCGACCCGCCGCTGCCACCAGCCCGAGGCCGGTGTCACCGCCGGCCCGCCCGAGTGCCCCGCAACGACCGGTGGCGGGAGCCCCTGCCCGACCCAGCGGCCCCGCACCGACCAAGCCGACGCTCGTGAGTCGTCCGCAGACAGGCCAGGGAGCCACCAGCAGCCGCCCGGCACCTCCCTCCGGCCGTCCCCCCCTGCCCCAGCGTGCCGGTGCCCCGCAGAGGCCCCAGCCGGGCTCAGCGCCTTCCCGACCCGGCCAACCCGTCAGCCGCGGACCGGCTGCCCCGGGCCGCCAGGGCGTCAACCCGGTCGAGCTGGTCGGCAAACCGATCCGCCGCGATCCCAGCGCTGCCCCGGGCGCCCCAACCCGTCCTGGCGCGCCGGTGCGTCCCGGCACCACGCCCACCGGCATGCGCAAGCCCGTGGCCCCTGGCGAGCTGATGCAGCTCCAGAAGCCCGGTGCCCGTCCGGTGGCGCCACCACCGCGCCGTCCGGAGCGTCCAAGCGCCGATGGCGCCGGGGCCGGTGACGGTCCCGCTGCACCCCGTCCCGTTGCCACGCCGCCGGCAGCGCCGCGTCGGCCCGGATTCCGCACACCGCAGGCACCGACCCGAGCCCGTCGGCCGGAATGGGACGACAGCGCCAAGCTCGAGGCCCTGCGCAGCCGCTCTCCCCAGAAGCAGCGCCAGAAGGTTCACATCATCGGCGAAAACGATGATGCGCTCACCGCTGAGACCGGCGGTTTCGCCGGCGAACAGGAAGCCCTGGTGCTGCAGGCCAGCCTGGCCCGCCCGGCCAAGCCCAGGGCCACCGCCGCTGCCGCACCCAAGCCCACGGTCGCCGTTCGCAAGCGCAAGAAGGAGACCACCCGTCAGCGCCAGCGCCGTCGGGCGATGGAACTGCGCGCCGCCCGTGACGCCAAGGCCCAACGGCCGGAAATGCTGATCGTGCCGGAGGGCAACCTCACGGTGCAGGAGCTGGCCGATCGCCTCGGCGTCGAGAGCTCGGAGATCATCAAATCCCTGTTCTTCAAGGGGATCATCGCCACCGTCACCCAGACGCTCGACCTGGCGGCCATCGAGACGGTGTCGGATGAATTCGGCGTGCCGGTGCTCGAGGACGACAAGGAGGAAGCCGCCGCCAAGACGGTGGAAATGATCGAGGAGAGCGACCTGGCGCACCTGATCCGCCGTCCACCGGTGGTCACGGTGATGGGCCATGTCGACCACGGCAAGACGAGCCTGCTCGATGCGATCCGCAAGACCCGGGTGGCCGCAGGCGAAGCCGGTGGAATCACCCAGCACATCGGTGCCTACCAGGTGGAGGTGCCCCATGGCGCAGACCGCCGCTCGATCACCTTCCTCGACACCCCTGGCCACGAGGCCTTCACCGCCATGCGGGCCCGGGGCACCAAGGTCACCGACGTGGCCGTGCTGGTGGTGGCCGCCGATGACGGCGTCCGTCCCCAGACCCTCGAGGCGATCAGCCACGCCCGGGCGGCCGAGGTGCCGATCGTGGTGGCGATCAACAAGATCGACAAAGAAGGCGCCCAGCCGGACCGTGTCAAGCAGGAGCTCTCCGGCCTGGAGCTCGTGGCTGAGGACTGGGGCGGCAGCACCGTGATGGTGCCGGTGAGCGCCATCAAGGGCGAGAACATCGACAAGCTCCTCGAGATGATCCTGCTGGTCACGGAGGTCGAAGATCTCCAGGCCAACCCGGACCGGATGGCCAAGGGCACCGTGATCGAGGCTCACCTCGACAAGGCCAAGGGTCCTGTGGCCACCCTGCTGATCCAGAACGGCACCCTGCGCCCCGGCGATGTCCTGGCCGCCGGCCCCGTGCTCGGCAAGGTGCGGGCGATGGTCGACGACACCGGCAAGCGGGTCAAGGAGGCCGGACCGTCCTGTGCCGTTGAAGCCCTGGGCTTCAGCGAGGTACCCACCGCCGGTGACGAATTCGAGGTCTATCCCGACGAGAAGACCGCCCGATCCGTGGTGGGCGACCGGGCCAACGAAGCCCGGGCCACCCGACTGGCCCAGCAGATGGCCTCCCGCCGTGTCTCCCTGGCCTCGATGTCGGGCCAGGCGAGCGAAGGCGAGCTCAAGGAGCTCAACCTGATCCTCAAGGCCGATGTTCAGGGCAGTGTCGAGGCGATCCTCGGCTCTCTCGAGCAGCTGCCCCAGGACGAGGTCCAGGTGCGGGTGCTGCTCTCGGCTCCGGGCGAGATCACCGAAACCGACGTCGACCTGGCCGCCGCATCCGGCGCCGTGATCGTCGGCTTCAACACCTCGATGGCACCAGGCGCCCGCCGTGCCGCCGATGCCACCGGCGTCGACGTGCGCGACTACGACGTCATCTACAAGCTGCTGGAAGACATCCAGATGGCCATGGAGGGCCTTCTGGAGCCGGAGCTGGTGGAGGAGAACCTCGGCGAAGCCGAGGTGCGTGCCGTGTTCACCATCGGCCGCAGTGCGGTGGCCGGCTGCTACGTCACCACCGGCAAATTGCAGCGCAACTGCAAGGTGCGGGTGTGGCGGGGCAAGGAAAAGGTGTTCGAGGGCGACCTCGACTCCCTGCGCCGCAACAAGGACGACGTCAAGGAAGTGGCCACCGGCTTCGAGTGCGGCATCGGTTGCGATCGCTTCAATGCCTGGCAGGAAGGCGATCGGGTTGAGGCCTTCAAGCTGGTCACCCAACGCCGCACCCTGAGCACCTGATCCGGCAGCGATGACGGCAAGCCGCGAGGTGAACGGAGGGACTGGCTCCGGCCAGTCCCTCGCCAGGCCCGATCCCGGGCTCGAGCCGCTGCTCTGGCTGCAGCTCCTGGGCATCGGCGCCATCGTCGGCGAAGCGCTTGCTCTTCTGGTGCTGCTCGGCAGCGTCGACCCTGGCCCCCTGCCGGGTCTGGAACGTCTGCTGATCTGGGCTCTGGGAGCCCTCGCTCCGGCGGTGCTGCTGAGCAAGCGCCCGGCTGATCCCTGGTCGCTGTTGGTGCTTCAGGCTCCTCTGCGCGGCCGTCGAGAGATTCAGAGGCGTCTGATGCGGCTTCAGGATCAGCCTGTGCTGCGCTTGCTGCCCCTGCTGGTCGCTGTCCTGCTGCTGCCGGCACTCTGGCGGATCGATCAGGCCGGCGGCCTCGCCACCGGACTTTCGCCACTGGCGGACAGCAACCGCCTGGTGGTGCTGCTGCTGAGCCTGCCCCTGCTGGCGGTGATCGTGTGGCAAGGCCAGCAGATCGGCCAGGCCCTGTGGCTGCTCAGCCGACCTGCCGACGCCATCAGGGCGGCTGAGCCCCTCTCCGTGGCCGATCTGGAACAGGGTCGGCTCAGCCTCGGCCTACCGCTGCTGCTGCTCGACCCCCTGCAACCGGCCAGGCCAGCCGCAAAGCCAGAGGCGCCGCCAGCTCCCGACCCTCCGGATCCCAGCCCAACCGCCGGGATTGCCGAGACAACAGCAAGGCCGACCAGCAACGTCGCACCTGCCGCTGTTGAACCGCTCCCCGAGGCCGGCGCTGCAACCCAGGCCGCTGCTGCTGAAAGGGCCGGACCCGCTGCAGCGTCCATGGGGCTGTCAGATCAACCCAGTCAGGCGAGCGACGTTGACGCACCTTCAGAACCGACTGCGGCGCCTAGCACCGAACCGGGGAGCGATCAGGCCGCCCTCCCCTCTGGGACCAACGGCATCCCGGAAGCAGCGCCGCATCCTGGCGGAAGCGCCATCACTCCGCCGCCGGCGCCTGAGCCATCCGAGCCGAGTCCAAGCGACCAGCCATCAGCCCCGGGCCCGATCGAACCAGAGCAGGCTGCCGAAGATGGCGAGGGCGACGACCTGAATCAGCAGATCACTGGTCTCTAACCCTGAGCCGGAAGCGGAACGCATCGCCATTGTCATCAGACCCAGGCCGGCGGACGCAGTGAAGGCCAGCCAGAGGGCCCGCCGCAGGCCCCGCCAGGGCGTGCGTGCCTCCTCCAGCAGCCGCTGACGCAGCTCGGGATCCAGGGAGGAGGGAGTGTTTGGGGAGGGCAAGGGGCTGACGCCGCGGAGCTGACCGCTGAATGCTAATTTCATTGGGCTGCCGGTGTAGCTCAGTGGTAGAGCAACTGATTCGTAATCAGTAGGTCGCAGGTTCAAATCCAGTCACCGGCTTTTCAGACAACACATTGGCGACGCATCCATTGCCCATCGCCATCAACAGAACCCATTGAGATCGGCGCCTGGGACTGACAGCGGGCCGCATGGAAGGCAGACTCTTCATCACGGAACCTTGATGGGGAACGTGCGCAATCACCCCCCGCTTGATGCACCTCAAAGCAGGGATGGCGCCGATGAACGTGCGTCAAACAGGCGTGAAGCGCTACACAACACGTCGCTGCAGACCCGAACACAGCCCCTGAGTCTTCGCACGAGCTTTCGACGCGATCACGGCCGGCATCGATAGGTTGAAGATCGCCGGACTTCAGGCCATGAGCGACCCCATCCGTCCCCGATCGAATCCTCCGCGTTGGTTGCCCGATGGCGAGCGACTGCGGCACTGGCGTCGCAGCACCTGGACCGTCCTGCGGCGAACCCATCCCCTGGTGCTGGCGATGGCGGTGCTCGGCGTCGGCCTCACCAGCGCCAGCGGTGTTCTCGTCAAAGGACTGCGACACGGCAGTGACACGATCACAGTGACCGGTGCCAGCACCGAACGCATCACCTCCGACTACGTGGACTGGTCGGTGGTGGTGAGCCAGAGCGGACCGACCCAACAGGCCTCCTACCGCGGCCTGCAGCCGGCGGTGCAGACCACCGTCGCCTTCCTCAAGGCCCAGGGGATCAAGCCGGACGAGATGGAGCTGGGAATGGTGAAATCGGACAAGGAGGAGGTGCGTGATCCTCGGAGCGGCGACCTGCGCTCCACCATCTGGACCACCCGCCAGGCCGTGCTGATCGGAAGCTGGGATGTCGACAAGATCTTCAGGATCTCCGGAACGATCGGGGATCTGATCGGAAGGGGTGTGCCGCTGACGATCAACGAGCCCGCCTTCACCTACACCAAGCTCGCCGACAAACGGGTGGACATGCTCGCCAAGGCCAC
>CAIXOZ010000039.1 GCA_903921295.1 uncultured cyanobacterium
GGCCTCGGCGCTGCTGCTGGAGCTCAGCTACGGCATCACCCGCCTGGCGCTGGTCGACGACGGCCGCCCTGCCCTGGCGCTCCTCTGCGCTGGCAGCTGGCTGATCACGTTGGTGCTGCTGCTTGAGCGCTCGCTGCGCCGCACCCCGCCGGATCGCCCCGCCGCCACCGATCCCGGCTGCGGCACCGCGCTCACCGGCGATCCTGGCAACGCTCAAGAGGAGCCCTGAGCCAGCCGCCTGAACCAGTACGGGCGTACTAGTGTGAATGGGTTGTTTCATGGGCGGTTCTGCAGGCGTGAGCAACCCAACTCCGAGCCCGTCGTCCGGCCCCCGGCCCGCTCCCTCATCCAGGCGATCCAGGCCTCGACGTGTCCAGAGCGCCGGCCCCCGATCGCTGACCGCCAGCAGCGCCAACCCCGGGACAGCGGCCGATCAGGTGCCGGACGCCAGCACCGAAGCCACTGCTGAGGCCACCGCTGAGGCCGGCCCGGGGAGGGAGTGGCGCCCGGGTCCCGGCTGCGACCAGTACACCCGGGCGACGGCTGGGGTGGATCTCAACGCCCTGCTGCAGGTGCGCTCCGGCCAGAGCGTGCTGCTGAAGGTCTGCGGACCCTCGATGGTGGGTGCGGGCATCAGCGATGGCGCCCTGCTGCTGGTGGAACGTCGCAGCGATGCCCTGCCCGGTCAGATCGTGGTCGCCCAGCTGGCCGATGGGTTCACGGTCAAACGTCTGATTCGCCGGGGTGCGCAGCTGCAGCTGGAGGCCGCCCATCCGGCCTATCCGCCCCTGCCCCTGGGCGACGGCGATGGGCTCTGGGGTGTGGTGCGTCATGTGATCCAGGCGTTCTGAACCGCCATGACCCGGGCGATCGTGCTGGTGGATGGCAACAACTTCTATGCCTCCTGTGAGGCGGCTCTGGATCCCTCCGTGATCGGGCGACCGCTGGTGGTGCTCTCCAACAACGATGGCTGCATCGTCTCCCGCAGCCAGGAGGCCCGGGACCTCGGCATCGCCATGGGCCAGCCCTACTTCCAGGTGAAGCGCGACCTGGAGCGGCTCGGTGTGGTGGTGCGCTCCTCCAATTACGCCCTCTACGCCGACATGAGTGAACGGTTGATGAGCAGCCTGGAGGCCTGGGTGGAAGAGTTGGAGGTGTATTCGATCGATGAAGCCTTCGGTCTGCTCAGCCGCCCGGCCGACGATCCTGATCTGAGCGACTGGGGCCGCAGGCTGCGCCAGGCGATCCGCACCCAGATCGGCCTGCCGGTGGCCGTGGGCATCGCCGCCTCGAAGGTGCGCGCCAAGCTTGCCAACCGGATCGCCAAACGGGATCGTCGCCACAACGGCGTCTTTGATCTTGAGGTTCAGGCCGATGCCGAGGCCTGGCTGGACAGCGTGGCCGTGGAGGACATCTGGGGCATCGGTCGGCGCCGCTCCCGCTGGCTGCGGCTGCGGGGGGTGGCCAATGCCCGCGACCTGCGCGACATGGCCAGCGCCGAGCTGCGGCGCCAGTACGGGGTGGTCGGCCTGCGGCTGCAGCAGGAACTGCAGGGGCAGTCCTGTCTCCCTTTGGTGAGCGTGGCGCCGCCGAAACAGGAGATCTGCGTCAGCCGCAGCTTCAGTGAGCCGGTGCAGAGCCTCGACGGCCTGCGCCAGGCGGTGGCGACCTACCTCTGCCGGGCTGCCGAGAAACTA
>CAIXOZ010000040.1 GCA_903921295.1 uncultured cyanobacterium
ACCGGCCGCTGCGCCTGCATCTGAAGGGCGTGTTCACCGAATTGCCGGTGCCGCCCTATGTCGTGGCGGAATGGCGCCGCCTGCCCACCTGGATGGCCGACGACGACTGAGGCCAGCCCCTCGGTTGTGGCCTGACCGGGCCTCCAGCCTTTGCGCTGAACTCCCCCTCACCTCTTCAGGCCGGTCGGATGGACTGCTGGAAGCGGAACAGATTGCCGGGATCGCGAGCGGCCTTGATCTGGCGCAGCCGCGACAGATTGCTGCCGTAATAAGCACTCGCCCACCCCTTGAGTTGACGGTTGCCGTAGTTGGAATACTCCGCACCCGTACTCCAGGGGATCAGGCGGCTGTGGAGCTGGGACACCCAGGCCTGGGCAGCGGCGACGAGGTCGGCGGACGCTGCGGGGCCCACCCGCGACTGGAACTGAAACACCAGCAGACCATCGCGGTATGGAAAAGCGGTTGCCGAAGGTGAGACCGCATGGGTGGCGCCGTTGATCGGTTCGACGATCACCTTGGCGACCTGCACCCCGGGGTCAACGTTCGCAGGCTGCAGGAGCGGATCGCGCTGCCAGGCCTCGAGGGCCTCGATCAGAACGTCCACGGCTGGGCGGCTCCAGCGCTGTCGACTGATTTCGGAGTAGGTCGATACGCCAACGCGGGGCAGCTGCCCGGGTGGCCGCGTGATCGGCGCACATTGAGCTGTCGTCAGACCCTCGCAATACTCACTGTATTCCGTGGCAAAGAAGGACTGATGATGCACATTCCGACTGGTTGGAGAGACACCGACTTCGCGAATGAAATCGTTGACCAAGGCATCACTCTTGTCTTTTTTGCCCCGATACCAGAGCGAGACATAAATGCTGGGTTGGGCGTTTGTGTCTTGTTTGGATGTGGCGAATTCAAGGAGAGGATGGGCCTGCAGCGGCAGCCGATCCACCCAGGTCTGAAACACGTCGAATACGCGTGCAGCTGCGGACCAGGGGAAGGTCAGGGCCTGGGTATGGAACGGCATGTCCACCGGCACAGTGGCGAACTCAAATGAGGTGACAACCCCGAAATTGCCACCCCCCCCACCGCGGATAGCCCAGAACAGGTCTGCATTCTGGCGGGGGCTGATCCGCAGAAGTTTGCCATCGGCGGTGACGATCTCCGCGGAAAGAAGCCTGTCCAGGGTGAGGCCATACTGGCGAATGAATGGACCGACACCTCCACCCTGGGTTAGCCCTGAGATCCCCACCGTGGGGCAGGTGCCCCCGGGAATCGTGACCTTGGCCTGTTCATAGAGTTGGCGATAGATGGCCAGCAGCTGTGCGCCTGCGCCGATGCGCACCCTGAAGTGATCCGCGCTCAAAGCGACGCGGTTCATCGAGGCCAGATCAATCACCAGGCCGTTGGATGAAGAAAACCCCTGAAACGAGTGGCCCCCTGAGCGGGCGGTGGGCTGCAGGCCATGGTCCCGACAGAACCGCACCGCCTGCTGGACATCCCGCGCATCCGCCGCCTGCAGCACCGCCTGTGGATAGACGTCGTCGTAAAGGGTGTTCCAGGCCAGGCGGGCGATCGGATAGTCGGCTGCCGTCGGCAGGAGCAAGCGACCGTGGATGGTTCCCGCGAGGTCGGCCCAGTCGGTGGCATTGGCCGCGGCATGGGCCTGCTCCCCCCCGAGCAGCCAGGCCGCGACGGGGGAGCCACTCATCAGTCCCGCCGCCGCCAGGCCTGAGCCGATCAACAGTTGACGGCGGGTGAGTTTCGTCATGATGACCTGCCAGGCAGAACGTGAGGATGACTGCCTCCGGTTTAGCGATCCCCTCAACAGATGTCAGCGGCTGGCCTTGGTTTGAGCCAGGGCACAGGGCACAGGGCACAGGGCAGGACAGCTTTTGGCTGATGAGCCCACATCGCCTGATTCGATCGATGACGGAACTCGGCAATGGCGGGAGATCATCCATCGAAATGGACAAAATCAAGCCGCGGAAGTCAGCGATGAAGCAGGGTCATGGTGGCGGCTACCTGATCGTCAGCGACTGATTGGTGGCGTCCGTCCAGGCTCGGCGCAACGTCACGACTGTTTCAGGGTGGGAGCCGTTGACCAGCGTCGGTGCATAGTGTTTTCCGCCCGTTTCTGGCGCCTCTTTGGGAAAGTAGAGAGAAAAGAGTGATGGATTGATCAGGAAAAGCGCGGCGGACTGATCCCAGAGCAGCATTTCACCTCCAGAGCCATTGGCGACGGCCATTGGCTCCCACGTTGATCGTGAGCTGCAAGGGCGTCCGATCGTCTCAGGCGTTGTGTAGAAACTCGAACAGGAGATGTCATTCAGTAGGGCCTTCCGCAACCGACCCGGTAGCCCCTGCGTGATCAGTCCACCCTCGGTCTGACCGGTCGCCGAAACGGCGCCGCTGACCATCTCCAGGTTGGGGCTGTAGCAATGCGGCACTGGCGTTTTGGCGTCGTGACAGTCGCCGAAGCGGGGAATGTCAACAAAGAAGGCTTTCAACTGCTTCAGGGCCGGCATGGCCTGCCGGCAGGCGTCCATGTCGTAGCGACAGTTGAATGAATCCTTCCCGGGCGTGCGGGAATCATCTCCGATCGGTTGTCCCATGATCACCACCCGATCAATCTTGTCCTTGATCAGCGGCAGATAATGATTGAATGATGTGTATGTGCCGATGATCAGGACGGATACCGTCTTGCATTCGCGCACCGAATCAGCAACCCGCCGCGCATAGCCAGGTTCGCTGGGCCAGGGCTTCAATTCCTCTGGCAGCAGCCCATTGGAGCGATTCATCATCGAGCGGAAGAACGGCAGCCAGGGCCATGGCTTCAGATCAGGGCTCTGCGCCTGCTTGCCGCCAACAATGATCGGTATCCTTCTGGCCTGCGGCTGATCGGGCAGTTGATTGACCAGCGCATTCACAGCTGGTGCAGCCTGTTCGGGAAGGGTATAGCCCTCGGATTGGACAATGGCCGCTACATGCTTGCTGCCAAGCACCAGCGGGATGGCCTGCATGTCATCAATGTCGTAGTCATTGTCCAGAATCACGCAGGCGCTCTTCTGAGCCTGGTTCGCTCCAGGGCGTGCACCTGCCCAGGCTGGAACAGGTGTGACCTGCCCAAGGGCAAGTCCGGAGACGGCGAGCAGCGCCAGAGAGAGGCGAGAGAGTGATCGGACCACGGCCTTCAGGCAAGAACGTTGGAATCAAGCATCGGATTCAGTGATATGCATCCGGCCAAGACAGGGCGAACATGGCGTTGGCGTCATCTCGGTGGCATCAGACCGATGGGTGCTGGCTGAAACAGTGGCCAGCCATGGCTTGAAGCGCCCCGGGGCAGCTCAGGTCCCTGGTCCATGTGGGCGAGTGACAAGATCTGACGACAGACAAGACCTGGCGAGACGCACGAACTTGCCTGTGACAAGGACTGACCAGAACAGCCTCACGAGTGATCGGGACCCATGAGAACAGGCTCATGGCTGACAGGGGGCGCTGTCAAAACAGTTCAAAACTGGAAACTGGTGATGATCAGTATTGGCTTCGTCGCAAAAAGTCATCGCAAACAACAGGGACGTCGCGACGGCAGCATGGGACTCTGCCTCCGATCCATGGCGTCTCCCATTTCTCTGTCGCCCTCCGCTTCGGCCTCGGCCTCCAACCCCTGGCGCCGCTGGATGGCCCGTGCCCTGCAGCTGGCAGCCCTGGGCCAGGGGCGAACCAGCCCCAATCCGATGGTGGGTGCGGTGGTGCTCGATGCCGCCGGCCAGCTGGTGGGCGAGGGCTTTCATGCCGCTGCCGGCCAGCCCCATGCCGAGGTGGGGGCGTTGCGGCAAGCGGGGGAGCGGGCCCGGGGCGGCAGCCTGGTGGTGACGCTCGAGCCCTGTTGTCATCACGGCCGCACCCCACCCTGCAGCGAGGCGGTGATCGCCGCCGGGGTGAGCACGGTGGTGATCGCGATGGAGGATCCCAACCCCCTGGTGGCTGGTGGCGGAGTGGCCCGGTTGCGGCAGGCGGGGCTGACGGTGATCATGGGCGTGATGGAGGCGCAGGCCCAGGCGTTGAACCGGGCCTTCGGGCATCGGCAGCGCCACGGCCGCCCCTACGGCCTGCTGAAGTGGGCGATGAGCGTGGATGGCCGTACGGCCCTGCCCAGTGGCGACAGCCAGTGGATCAGCGGACCAGCGGCACGGTCCTGGGTGCATGAGCTCCGGGCCGGTTGTGATGCGGTGATCGTGGGCGGTGGCACCCTGCGGGCGGATGATCCCCTGCTCACCAGCCGCGGCAGACGCGAACCTGAGCCTCTGCGGGTGGTGCTGAGCCGCAGCCTCGCGCTACCGGCCCAGGCCCGGCTCTGGGACCAGAGCGTGGCCCCGACCCTGGTGGCCCATGGCCCCGGGGCCGCGGGCACCTGGAGCGCCGATGGCGTCGAGACCCTGCCGCTGCCGGCCTGCGAACCGCTGGCATTGCTGGAGGCCCTGCACGCCCGGGGCTGCAACCAGGTGCTCTGGGAATGCGGGCCTGAGCTGGCGGCGGCGGCGATCCGCCAGGGCTGTGTGCAGGAGATCGCGACGGTGATCGCCCCGAAACTTCTGGGGGGCGAACCGGCGCGCACGCCGCTGGCGAGCCTGGGGCTGGAACGGGTGCAGGACGCGGCGGTGCTGGAAACGACTCCACCCGTGACGATCGATCGCGATCTGCTCTGGACCCTGCGACTCTGAGGCCCCTGCGCTCCCGGCACGGCCCTGGACGGCACCAACAGGGCCTGCTTCCACCGGAACGCCAACACCAGCCGGTCGCGATGCTGCCCGGAGCGCCCTGTGGGAGGGGAAGCCGGAAGGCCACTGACGAAGCCTGCCGCGCTCAGATGAAATACATGGCGTGGTCCTGAAGCAGGGCATCGCGGCGCTCCAGCAGATCCGCCAGGGTGGTGCCGCCCAGAAGGCGGAGCCGGGCCTGCTCGAGCTCCTGCTCAAAGCCCCTCAGGGCCCGCCACTCGGCACTGGTCTGACCATCGGCATCGCTGGATCCGGCCAGCCCTTCAAGGCAGCGCACCACCTCCAGCACCACCACCTCCGAAGGCGGTGACACCAGCTGATAGCCCCCGCGGGGACCGCGGATGCTGCGCAGGAAACCGCCACGGCGCAGGCTGGCGAGCATCTGCTCGAGATAGCGGTCGGGGATGCCCTGACGGGCAGCGATCTCCGGCACCTGCAGCACGCCCCCGCTGGCCTGAACATCGGCAAGCTCCAGCAGGGCCAGGAGGCCATAGGCCGTCTTCGAACTGAAGGCCACGAAGGAGCGCGCGCGGGCAATGGCCGGATTGTGGCAGCACGCAGCGCCGCATCGACCGCCAAGACGGACGGAACCAGGCGGGGTAGCCGCGAACACACGCCAACGCCAACCCAAACCCTAGATCTTAGCTTTAACCAACCGGAATACCGTGGTTTACCTCTCTCACGCCTTGACGCGCCGCCTCGGAGCCAGCGCGATCGTGGCCGGCATCGGCCTGGGCAGCGGCACCTCCCTGCTGGCCGGAGCCACTGCCGAGGCAGCGCCCAAAGCTCCGGCCCCTGCACCCCAGGAGCTGCTGCTGGTGAGCTACGCCGTCACAAAGGCGGCCTACGACAGGATCATCCCCGCCTTTGAGGCCGACTGGAAGAAGAAGACCGGCCAGACCGTGCGCATCAAGACCAGCTTCGGCGGTTCCGGCAGCCAGACCCGCGCTGTGCTCGACGGCCTTGAAGCCGATGTGGTCGGTTTGGCCATGGAAGCCGATGTGCTGAAGCTGGAGGCGAAGGGCCTGATCCAGCCGGGCTGGCAGAAGGAATTGCCCAACAACGCGATCGCCACCAACTCAACGATCGCCTTCTTCCTCCGCCCGGGCAATCCCAGAAAAATCAAGTCCTGGGAAGACCTGAACAACAGAGGCGTCGATGTGGTGACCGCCAACCCGAAGACTTCCGGCGGCGCCCGCTGGAGCTTCCTGGGCCTGTGGGGCAACCAGATCGAGACCGGGAAGAGCGAGGCCCAGGCCCGCGCCTACGTCGGTTCAGTGCTGCGCAATGTGGACGTGCTGCCCAAGGACGCCCGCGAGGCCACCGACACCTTCGTCAAGCGCCACAAGGGTGATGTGCTGCTGAACTGGGAAACGGAAGCGATCCTGGCTCGCAAGAACAAGGAGTGGACGGTTCCCTACAAACTGCCCAGCCCGAATGTGCTGACGGAAATGCCCGTTGCCGTCGTCGATCGGAACGTTGACAGGCACGGCACCCGGCGGGTGGCTGAGGCCTTCGCAAAATTCCTCTATACCCCCACGGCCCAGAAGCACTTCGTGGACAACGGCTTCCGGCCGGTGACGCCGGAAGGCAAGGCCTATGCCCGTGGCAAGTTCCAGGAGGTGCAGTTCTTCCGGATTTCCGATTTCGGCGGTTGGGCCGCCTTCGACAAGAAATTCTTCGGCAAGGGTGGTGTCTGGGATCAGATCTTCAGCAAGAGCCGCTGATCCGCCGACAGGGGAAGCAAGGCGGGCACCACTCCAGCGACGGCCCCGCGCCCTGGGACGATCCTCACCCCCTGATTCCCCACCAGTCTCAGGGGGATTGAACCATCGTCATCGGATAGGCTCCCAGCAGTTCCCCATCGACGTACCGTGGAATACGCGCCCGCCAGGTCTTCAGTCCGTGGCGCTGCCGGCCGCCTCAAGGCGCTGGGGGCCACGGCCCTGGTGCTGGCGGCCAGCGGTTTCGGGCTCAGCGCCTGTGGTGGCCCTGGCACAGGGGGGAGCGCTGGCGGCTCCGGCCGCACTTCGCTGCTGCTGGTGAGCTACGCCGTCACCAAGACCGCCTACGACCGGATCCTGCCGGGCTTCAAGGCCGACTGGAAAAAGAAGACCGGCGAAGACCTGGAGATCACCACCAGCTATGGCGGTTCCGGCAGCCAGACCCGGGCTGTGATCGATGGCCTCGAAGCCGATGTGGTCACCCTGGCCCTCAGTGACGATGTGCAGAAGCTGCAGGCGGCGGGCCTGGTGCAGCCGGGCTGGGAGCAGGAGATCCCCGGCAACAGCGTCATCACCCGCTCGGTGGTGGCCCTGATCACCCGGGAGGGCAATCCGAAGGGGCTTCGCCAGTGGAGCGACCTCAGCCGCCCCGGGGTTTCGGTGGTCACCGCCAACCCGAAGACCTCAGGCGGTGCCCGCTGGAACGTGCTGGCGCTCTGGGGCTCCGTGAAGAGCACCGGTGGCAGCGACGCCCAGGCAGCCGCCTTCCTGGGCTCGATCGTGCAGCAGGTGCCGAGCCTGCCGCGGGATGCCAGGGAGGCCTCGGATGCGTTCCTGAAGCGCAACCAGGGCGATGTGCTGCTCAATTACGAGAACGAAGCGATCCTCGCCCGACGGAGCGG
Source organism: uncultured cyanobacterium (assembly GCA_903921295.1). Lineage (GTDB taxonomy): Bacteria > Cyanobacteriota > Cyanobacteriia > PCC-6307 > Cyanobiaceae > CAIXOZ01. The sequence continues at coordinate 7,396 of CAIXOZ010000040.1, forward strand.
CAATCTCAAGGGTGGCTTTGTGGTGCCGAGCCGCAACATCAGCATCGAGGGCCCGGTGGCGGTGGTGGATCGCAACGTCGATCGCCATGGCAACCGCAAGGCCGCCGAAGCCCTGGCCGCCTATCTGCAATCGGAGCCGGCGCAGGCGATCTTCGCCGAGGAGGGCTTCCGGCCGGTGAATGCCACCGTCTGGAACCGGGTCAAGGACCGCTTCGCGCCGGTGCCGGAGCTGTTCACGGTTGAGAGCCTCGGAGGCTGGCCGCAGCTGGATCAGACCCTGTTCCGCAATGGCGGCCTCTGGGATCAGCTGCTGCGCCAGCGCCGTCGCTGAGGCCACCGGGTCGCTCGAGGGGGAGCAGCTGCGTGCTGATCTGCCCCTCCGCCTCGATGAGCTGATGCTCGGAGCCGAGGTGAAGGTGGTCACTCCCCCTGGATCGCTCCCTGCACCTCCCGGATCCGTCGTCGAGGGATTGAAAGCGCTCCTCAGCTGCGAAAGGCTCCCTGAAGCGCCGCACCCTGAGGCCAAGCCATCGGAGCCCGTACCGTTGGGCGACGAACGCGTGGGCAGCGACCTCGTTGGCCAGGAGCTGGTTGGCTAGGAGCTGGTTGGCTAGGAGGTGGTGGGCTGGGAGGTGGTCGGCTCCGCCGGGGCGGGCTCGGAACTGGTTGGCGCCGACCGGGTTCGTTCCAGGCTGGCCGGTTCAGAGCTGCCCTGATCCGGGCCAGTGAGCGGCCGGCTGTGTTCACGCGCCAGTTCCATCGACTCCGTGGTCTGCACCGTCAGGCGGCTGATCAGCACGCCCATGACCACGGCGATGTAGATCGGGCCGATGATCGCGAACATCATGCTCAGCATCTGGGCCTGGGGCGTCGTCGGTGTGATGTCGCCGTAGCCGACCGTGGTGACCGTGGTGAAGGCGAAGTAGGTGAGACGCTCGAAATCCAGCTGCCAGACCTTCACCCCGGGCTGGCCCGCCAGCTGGGCATCCAGCAGACCGCTGAGCCTGTTGGTCTCGGTGGCCTGGAAGCTGCCGGGATGGATCGTTTCCAGAACCGCCAGCAACAGACCGGCGGTGATGCCGATCATCAGGTAGCCGGCCACCGCCCCCATCAGCACCCGCCCGTTCACCCGGACCTCCATCGCCAGGAGTCGCACCAGCCGAAGGGTGCTCCAGGCGGCGAAGGTGCTCCAGAGCACCAGCAGCGGCAGCCCCGTACCCCGATGCACCAGGGGCGTGAACGACCAGAACAGCTGCGAGGCAAAGGTGGCCAACCCAATCAGGCGATACGCCCGAAGCAGCCAATGCTCCGTGCTTGGTGTGATCGAAAACGCCCCGAGCCGGAACACGAGCACCAACAGCACCAGGCTGTAGCTGAAGGGGCCGAAGTTGCGCAGGTGCCTGGGCATGGCGTAGGCCAGTAACGCCACCAGACAGCTGAGCAGCAGCTGGAAGTAGAAGCGATGGCGCTTGTGGGCCTGGCTGGTGTGCGAAAAGGGCCGGGTCACCGGCAACACCAGCCGCAGGATGCGGTAAAGCAGCGGCCGCACAGGACGGGAGGTGTGTGGCGCCGATGGGGCCCTGAGACCGCCGCGGCGACCAACCGCCGCAGCCTGGCCTCCAGCCCGATCAGCGTGGTGGGGTTCAGCCATGGCGCCTCCCCCTTGCCTCGGCCGAACTGCGATCAGCCATAAACGAAATGCCGCAGGCGACGTGCCTCGAGCCCGGCCTGATGCTGGAGCTCGCTGTCGCTGAGCTGCTCCTCCTGCCGTTGCTGAGCAGCGATTACATCCTCAGCCTGCAGATCAAAGCCCTCGGCGGCCGCCAGGGAGAGGAAGGCCTCCAGCTCCAGCGGTTCCGCAAGACGCTCGGCCAGCTCCGGCCGGCTGCGCGCCAGGGTCACAAAAGCATCGAGCTGTTCGAGACTCATCAGGGGCCGGCGGCGATGCTCCTTCTTTAGCCAAAAAGTGTCAGTTGTTGGCAGGCCAGCGGCTCCGGTTCGGCCTGGCCGGAGCGCAGCCGCACCGGCAGCGCCTCCCAGTCGCTGCCATCCCAGGGCTCCAGCAGGGGCTGAAGCGCCCGCAGGCCCGGCCCATCGGCAGGAGCCAGCCACGGCTGCTCCAGGCCGCGGGGGATCACCACCGGCATCCGGGGATGCAACGGGCGCAGCCCGGCATTGGCGGCGGTGGTGAGCAGACAGCACGTCTCCAGCTCGCTGCCATCGGGGCCGATCCAGCGCTCCCACAACCCGGCCAGCCAGAAGGGCGCCTGATCCCGGCGCCGGATCCAGTGGGCCTGGCGGGCCGCTCCCACGCCGGACCACTCGAAATAACCATCGGCCGGCAGCAGGCAACGGCGATGGCGCCAGGCGGCGCGGAAGCTGGCCCGCTCGGCAACGGTTTCAGCGCGGGCAAGGATCGGACGTCGGGCCGTGCGCGGGTCTTCGCACCAGTCGGGGACCAGCCCCCAGAGCGCCAGCGACACCGACGACCGGCCCTCCTCCAGGCGCTGCAGCAGCAGCGGTTCGCCGGGATGAAGCTGCGGCCTCGGGGCGTAGTGCTGCTCCAGGCCCGGCGGCCAGGCGCCGGAGAGCTGCGGCTTCAGCTCCGCCAGGGGGGTGGTGAGGGAGAAGCGGCCGCACATGAAGGGAGGTGAGGCAACGTTCGGTTCTCACACCCGGGCCAGCGGTCCAGGGCGTGGGGATCGGGCCTAGCTTGGCCGCCAATCGACACCGCTGCGATGGCCATTCGCCAGGACGACACAGGACCGAACCGGCGGTTCGGCATCGTCAACCTGATTCTGATCGGCTTCGGGGTGCTGCTGCTCTTCAGCAACTTCCTGCCGAATCAGGGGATGCAGCAGGTGCCGCGGGTGCCCTACTCCCTGTTCATCAGTCAGGTGGATGACGGTGCCGTCAAGCGGGCCTACATCACCCAGGACCAGATCCGCTATGAGCTGAGCAACGCCGAGGAGGGGGCTCCGTCGGTGCTGGCGACAACGCCGATCTTCGACATGGATCTGCCCCAGCGCCTTGAGGCCAAGGGCGTGGAATTCGCGGCCGCGCCTCCGAAGCGCCCCAGCTTCATCACCACGGCCCTGAGCTGGGTGGTGCCGCCGCTGATCTTCATCCTGGTGCTGCAGTTCTTCGCCCGTCGCAGCGGCATGGGCGGCGCCCAGGGGGCGTTGAGCTTCACCAAGAGCAAGGCCAAGGTCTACGTGCCGGATGAGGAATCCCGCGTCACCTTCGCCGATGTGGCCGGTGTGGACGAGGCCAAGGCCGAGCTCACCGAGATCGTTGATTTCCTGAAGACCCCCGAGCGCTACACCGCCATCGGCGCCCGCATTCCCAAAGGTGTGCTCCTGGTGGGACCTCCCGGCACCGGCAAGACGCTGCTCTCCAAAGCCGTGGCCGGTGAAGCGGGCGTGCCCTTCTTCATCATCAGCGGCTCCGAATTCGTGGAGCTGTTCGTGGGCGCCGGCGCGGCTCGGGTCCGGGATCTGTTCGATGAGGCCAAGAAGAAGGCCCCCTGCATCATCTTCATCGACGAACTCGATGCGATCGGCAAGAGCCGCGCCGGCTCGATGGGTGTGGTCGGCGGGAACGATGAGCGTGAGCAGACCCTGAACC
>CAIXOZ010000041.1 GCA_903921295.1 uncultured cyanobacterium
AGCAGCAGGGTGCTCTTGCCGATGCCCGGATCCCCCCCGAGCAGGACGAGCGATCCCGGCACCAAGCCACCACCAAGCACCCGATCCAGCTCGCCGTAGCCACTCGAGAGCCGTTGCAGCGGACGGTCGCTGAGGCTGGCGATCGGCTCGGACCGGCGTGCCCGGGCCGGCTCGGTCACCGCCTCGGGCGCCGGCACAGCGCGGCGACGGCGCTGATCGGTGGCCGGAGCCGCCTGCTCAACCAGGCTGTTCCAGCTGCCGCAACTGGAGCAGCGGCCAAAGAACTGACGCGTCTGGGCACCGCAGCTCTGGCAGACGTAGACGGAGGAGGTTCGGGCCAACTTGTATGAAGAATGGTGGCGCTGGGTAAAGCTTTCGGCCTGTGGGCTCTTTCAGTGGATGTTCAGACTCCACCCTCTGCGACGAACCGGCGCGATGACGGCCTCTGCCCCCGCCAAAGAAACCATCCTGGTCGTCGATGACGAGGCCAGCATCCGCAGAATCCTGGAGACACGTCTGACGATGATCGGCTACCAGGTCGTCACGGCCTGCGATGGCGTCGAGGCCCTGGAAGCGTTTCACCGCATCGCCCCCGACCTGGTGGTGCTCGACGTGATGATGCCGCGCCTGGACGGTTATGGCGTCTGCCAGGAGCTGCGGAAGGAATCGGATGTGCCGATCGTGATGCTCACCGCCCTCGGCGACGTGGCGGATCGGATCACCGGACTCGAGCTCGGCGCCGACGACTACGTGGTCAAGCCCTTCAGTCCCAAGGAGCTGGAGGCCCGCATCCGCTGCGTGCTGCGCCGCGTCGAGAAAGATCAGGTGGCCGGGATCCCCAATTCGGGAGTGATCCAGGTGTCCGATCTGCGCATCGACACCAACAAGCGCCAGGTGTATCGCGGCGACGAGCGGATCCGCCTCACCGGCATGGAGTTCAGCCTGCTGGAGCTCCTGGTCAGCCGTTCGGGCGAACCCTTCAGCCGCGGCGAGATTCTCAAGGAAGTGTGGGGCTATACCCCCGAGCGCCACGTCGACACCCGGGTGGTGGATGTTCATATTTCCCGGTTGCGCTCCAAACTGGAGGACGATCCGGCGAACCCCGAGTTGATCCTCACAGCTCGCGGCACCGGCTACCTGTTCCAGCGCATTGTCGATTCCCTTGCCTCCGAAGGAGCCTGAATTCAGCCGCGGCGCCCGTCGCCAGCGTCCCAATCGCGCCATGCGTCGGTTGGTGATCTGGTATCGCCGCAATGCCGCCGTCACCAGCCTGGTGGACACGGCCGCCACGGCCGCCAGCACCGCCGGCAGCGTCGCGGGATCGGTGATGACCGGAGCCGGAACGATGGCGGGAGTGGCTGGCAGCGCCGCCGGTTCCGTGGCGGGCTCGGTGGCGGGGGCGGCCGGATCGATGGCCAACACCGTGCTCCAGCCCCTGGTCTTTGATCCCCTGCGTCGCCTGCAGAGGGGCATCGGCGATGACGACGGCGCCATCGATGACGCCAGGCGTCTCTGGGTGGCGGTGGATGGCATGGGCGGCGACTACGCCCCCGGTCCGATCCTGGAGGGCTGTCTGCGGGCGGTGCAGCTGCTGCCCGTACGCGTGCGCTTCGTGGCCGAGCAGGCCGCCATCGACGCCGCCGTGACGGAGCTCGGGCTGGCCGACGCCCTGGCTGAGGCCACCCAGGCCGGCCTGTTGCAGGTGGTGCCGAGCGGCACCTCCGTAGGCATGGACGAGGAGGCCACGGTGGTGCGCAAGAAGCGCGACGCCAGCATCAACATGGCGATGGATCTGGTCAAGGCCGGCGAAGCCACCGCCGTCTACTCGGCCGGCAACTCCGGGGCCGTGATGGCCTCAGCGATCTTCCGGCTCGGCCGCCTGAAGGGCATCGACCGCCCTGCCATCGGCGCCCTCTTCCCCACCAAGGATCCCGAACAGCAGGTGCTGGTGCTCGATGTGGGCGCCAACATGGACGCCAAGCCTGCCTACCTGCACCAGTGGGCGCTCCTGGGCAACATCTACAGCCGCGATGTGCTGCAGGTGCGTGAGCCGCGGATCGGTCTGCTCAACATCGGCGAAGAGGAATGCAAGGGCAACGATCTGGCCCTGAAGACCTACCCGCTGATGGCAGCGGAGAGCCGGTTCCGCTTCGCCGGCAACTGCGAGGGCCGCGACGTGCTTTCGGGTGACTTTGACGTGGTGGTCTGCGATGGCTTCACCGGCAACGTGCTGCTGAAATTCCTGGAATCGGTGGGCAGCGTGCTGCTCGACGTGCTCAAGGCCGAACTGCCCCGGGGCCGGCGCGGCAAGGTGGGCTCCGCCTTCCTGATCAGCAACCTGCGCCGGATCAAGAAGCGGCTCGACCATGCCGAACACGGCGGAGCACTGCTGCTCGGCGTCGATGGCATCTGCGTGATCGGCCACGGCAGCAGCAAGGCGCTCTCGGTGGTCAGCGCCCTGCGCCTGGCCCATTCGGCCGCCAGTCACGGCGTGATGGACAACCTGCACAGCCTGAGCAACCAGGCGATGGATGCCGCCGCCACCAGCCCCGTCTGACGGGCGGAGCGGCGGTTCCGATCGACGCCACGCCGACGACGACAAGGCGCCTGTGATGGGTCGAACAGGCGCCTGTGATTGACTGACCCACAACTGGGGCTGTTGAGGTGTCGTTGTCGCTCGGCCAACTGGGAGCTGGCATGGCCCTGGTGGGCTGCGGCAGCGGACTGCCGGCCGCCAGCATCAGCAATGACCAGCTGAGCGAACGGGTCGACACCAATGACGACTGGATCCGCAGCCGCACCGGCATCGGGTCCCGGCGGGTGGCCGGTGCCGACGAATCGATCACCAGCCTGGGGCTGAAAGCCGCCCAGGCGGCCCTTGATCACGCCGGCTGGCAGGCCAGCGACGTTGATCTGGTGCTGCTGGCCACCTCCAGCCCCGATGATCTCTTCGGCTCCGCGCCCCGGATCCAGGGGGCCCTCGGCGCCATCCATGCGGTGGCCTTCGACCTGACCGCCGCCTGCAGCGGTTTCCTCTTCGCCCTTGTCACCGCAGGGCAGTACATCCGCAGCGGCACCGTGCGCCGGGCTCTGGTGATCGGCGCCGATCAACTCAGCCGCTGGGTCGACTGGGACGATCGCCGCACCTGCGTGCTCTTCGGCGATGGCGCCGCCGCCCTGGCGGTGGAAGCCTGCCCCGCCGCCGATGACGGCCTCGTGGGCTTCCGCCTGCGCTCCGATGGCCGGCGCGGCGATTCGCTCACCCTCAATCAGATCGAGCAGCGCACGCCCCTGGTGCAGGGCCTCGATGCCCAGGTCGGCGGTTTCACGCCGATCCGGATGAACGGCCAGGAGGTGTTCAAATTCGCCGTGCGCGAGGTGCCGGCCGTGCTGCGGGAACTCCTGGAGGGAACCGGTACGGACGCCGCCGATCTCGACTGGCTGCTGCTGCACCAGGCCAACCAACGCATCCTCGATGCGGTGGCCGATCGCTTCGGCATCCCGCACGAGCGGGTGCTCAGCAACCTCGTCCACTACGGCAACACCTCCGCCGCCACCATCCCGCTGATGCTCGACGAGGCGGTGCGCGATGGGCGGGTGCAGCCCGGTCACCTGCTGGGCTGCAGCGGCTTCGGCGCCGGCCTCAGCTGGGGTGCGGCCCTGCTGCGCTGGCGAGGCCCGGCGGCCTGAGGGTGGCATCGCCGCGGCGGCGCCCCGGCCACCGCCTAATCTCCTGCCGAACTGCAGCAACAGCGCGCCATGGGTATCGCCTGGGTCTTTCCCGGTCAGGGATCACAGGCCATCGGCATGGCGGAAGCGGTGCTCGATCTACCCGGAGCCCGGGAGCGCTTCGCACGGGCCTCGGAGCTGCTCGGCCGCGACCTGCTGGCGATCTGCGCCGGTGAGGGCCTCGAGGCCGTCACCCCACCCTGTGATCTCAATGACACCCGCAACACCCAGCCGGCGCTGTTCGTGATCGAGAGCCTGCTGGTTGATGCCCTCAAGGCCCAGGGCCGCCACGCCGAGCTGGTGGCCGGCCACAGCCTCGGCGAACTGGTGGCGCTCTACGCCGCCGATGTCTTCGACCTCGAGACCGGCCTGACCCTGATGCGCGAACGCAGCACCCTGATGGCCCAGGCCGGCGGTGGGGCGATGACGGCGGTGCTCGGCTTCGACCGGGCCGAACTCGATGCCCTGGTGGCCGCCAACGCCGATGTGGTGATCGCCAACGACAACAGCAGCGCCCAGGTGGTGCTCTCCGGCACCCCTGAGGCCGTGAGCAGCGTCAGCGGCGCCCTGAAGTGCAAACGGGCCGTGCCCCTGGCGGTGTCCGGCGCCTTCCACTCCCCCTTCATGGCCGAGGCAGCCGCCGCCTTCGCCGCCCTGCTCGAGCCGATCCCGTTCGCCGACGCCACGATCGCCGTGCTCAGCAACACCGACCCCAGCCCGTGCCGCGATGGAGCCACCCTCAAGGCCCGGCTGGTGAACCAGATGACCACAGGCGTGCGCTGGCGCGAAACGATGGAAGCCCTGGAGCACGCCGGCATCGATACCGCCGTTGAGATCGGCCCCGGCAATGTGCTCAGCGGCCTGATCAAGCGCAGCTGCGCCGGCATCAGCCCGGCCCGGATCGCCGGCGCCGCGGACCTGGGCCTGTGAGCGATCCGATCCCCGGGGCCACCCCCTCACGACGGGAGACCATGCGGCGGATGCTGCGCCGCCGCCGCAGGCCCAGCCCCCCACCGGGCCTGCTGACCCCGAAACCGAGCCTCACGTATCGGTTGATCAGCTATCTGCTGGTTTTCCCGGTCTATCGCCTTCTGTTCCGGGGCCGCACCGCCGGCAATGCCAATGTGCCGATGGAAGGGGCGCTGGTGGTGGTGGCCAACCATGGCTCTCATCTCGACCCGCCCCTGCTCGGCCACGCCCTGGGCCGGCCGGTGGCCTTCATGGCCAAGGCCGAGCTGTTCCGGGTGCCGATCCTGGGGCCGATCATCCGCGCCTGCGGCGCCTACCCGGTGGCACGCGGGGCCAGCGACCGGGAAGCGATCCGCACCGCCACCGACCGGCTGCTGGAGGGCTGGGCCACCGGCGTGTTCATCGACGGCACCCGTCAGGTCAACGGCCGGGTGAATCACCCCCAACCCGGGGCCGCCCTGCTGGCCGCCAGGGCCGGCGTGCCGCTGCTCCCCGTGGCGATCGTCAACAGCCATCGGGCCATGGGCAGCGGGCAACGCTGGCTGCGTCTGCTGCCGATCCACATCCGCATCGGCACGCCGATCCCTCCGCCGGCCTCCCGGCGCCGGCCGGATCTTGATCGGGTCACCGCAGAGGCCCAGCGCCAGATCAATGCCCTGCTGGATCAGGGCCTGCTGCCCCCGGGGCCGGAGCCGAAGCACCTTCCAGCCAACTCCTGAGATCGCGACCACTCACCACCCACACCAGGGCCCGGAAGCCATCGCCCCAGACCTTTCCGGCTTCCTCCTGCTGGCAACGATCGCCGCAGGGCACGGGCACCGGCGTCAGGGTGATGCCGCGGCTGCCGGCGACGATCCGGCCGACGAGCATCGCCCGCTCCATGTGGTCGCTGCTGGTGACCAGCAGCACATGCCGCACCTTGGCCTGGCGCAGTTCATCGACCAGGGACGTGAAGTTGGTGAGGGTGTCGTGGGCGCGGTAATCGAGGTGCACCTGCCCGGCAGCGAGACCCTGACGATCAAACAGCCAGCGGGCGTATTCCGGATTGCTGCCGCTGCTCACCAGCACCGGCAGACCGTCGGCGCGGGCCAGGCGGGCCGCCACCTGCTCACGAGCCGCATCACCGCCGAGCACCAGGATCAGCTGGGGCGGTGGCACCGGCGGCAGCAGATGGGATCGCGAGAGCCAGAGCAGGGCGGCTCCGGCCACCAGCGCCAATAGCGGCACCCAGCGCCTCTGACGACGCCGGGGCGGACCAGGCGGGCGGCGCGCCCCCCGCCCTGGCGCCTGCGGCACCGCCACGGAACGGGTGCGCCCCCGGGCGGGACCGCGGCGCTGGCCTGAGCGGGCGGCCCGCGCCATCAGGGGGCCTCCACCGGACTGGTGGGGTAATGGGGCAGCACCAGCGGCCAGGGGGCCTCCAGGCCTCCGGCAGCGGCACCCTGGCTGCGACGCAGCAGTTCCAGGCAATCAGCCTCCGGATCGTGGCTGATCGCACAGTGCACGCCTGCCGGCAGCGGCTCCTCGGGGGGAAAGAGACGGGGGGCACGGTGCTCGACCGCTCGCTCAGCCGCAGCATCTTTCGCCGGATCGATCCCATAGAGGCCGGCCACGGTGCCGCGGCGGGCCAGGGCCTGGCAGAGCCAGAAACGGTCCACATCCGGGGGCGCCAGCCTGGGGACCATCAACAGAAAGCTGCTGACGCCATCGAGCGGGATCTGCAGCTGCTGGGCCAGGGTGCGGGCCATCACCACCGTCAATCGGGTACTGGTGAAACCACCGGGGCCCGTGGCCACCGCCAACCGCCCGAGCTGGGGCCACTGGTCCGCGGGAAGCACGCTCTCCACACAATCGAGCAGGGCCCCGGAAAGGGCACGACCGCGATCGAAACGGGCCAGCCGCGGCGGCGCCCCTGGCTCACCCAGCGCCTGCACCGCCACACCGAGCCCGTCACCGGAACTGTGCAGCGCCAGAAGCCAGCGGCAGGAGGACGGCATCAACGGCCTCGATCAGCGGGGAAGGGCCGCCCCGGGCCGCAGCGCCAGCCAGCGACCCGGTTCGTACTGAAAACTGGAGCAGGCGCGCACATCCCACTCGACGCCGACGCCACCCTGCGGCAGATCCTGCACCTGGATGTGGATGCGGGGCTGGTCGGGCACGACATCCGGCTGGGAGCAGAGATGGGGCACGCCATGCTGACGCTCGACCGCGTGGTAGGCCTGACAGCGGTCGACCCAGTGGCAATCCACGCAGATGCACATGCCACCGCGCCCCGGAGACGACCCCATTCTGAAGGCCAGGGGGCCGGCTCACCAGCCCCCTGGCCTCGATCCGGTCACCGCCGCCAGCCGGCTCTGGCAGGCCCTGGAGCCCCGGCGCTGGCCCCTGCCTCCCGACGCCCTGCCGCCGGGCAGCGCCCTGGTGGGCGGGGCGGTGCGCGATGGCCTGCTCGGCCGCCTGGGGGCGACCCCGGACCTCGACGTGGTGGTGCCGGATGAAGCGATCAGCCTCTGCCGGCGGTTGCAGCAGCGCCACGGCGGGGCCTGCGTGGTACTCGATGCCGATCGGAGCATGGCGCGGCTGGTGCTCGGGGGCTGGAGCCTCGATCTGGCCCGGATGGAGCCGGGAGGTCTGACCGACGACCTGGGACGACGCGACTACACAATCAACGCCATGGCGTTGCCGCTGGCCGCCGGTGCAGCGGTGGTCGATCCCCATGGCGGCCTGGCGCACCTCGCCGCGGGCACGCTGGAGGCGATCTCCGAAGCCAACCTGCTCGATGACCCGCTGCGCTTGCTGCGGGGCGTGCGGCTGGCGAGTGAACTGGGGATGCGGCTGTCGCCATCCAGCCTGGCCTGGATCGAGGCGCATCGGCAGCGCCTGGGGGCCGTGGCGCCGGAGCGGGTGCTGGCGGAGCTGACCAAACTGGCGACGACCGCCCTGGGCCACCGGGGCCTGTCCCAGGCCCTGGCCATCGGCCTGCTCGATCCCTGGCGGGCCTGGGAGTCGGCGCACCCCCCGGAGGCCCTGCTGGCCCTGCTCACGCCGGAACGGGCGCGGGCCCTGGGGCTGACGACCGAGGAACAGACGCGAGCCCTGCCCCTGGCCCGCCTCAGCGCCGTGCTGCGCCCCCAGGCCCTGGAGCTGCTGCGGGCCAGCCGCTCACTGCAGCAGCGCTGCGGCCGGCTGCGCCCCTGGCAGCAACGGCTCGGCCTGGCCCGCGAGAGCACCGACCCGACCTCGGTTCTGGAACCGGAGGCCTCTGATGGCGAGCCCCTGGTGGAAGCGGAACGGCTGGCGCTGCACCGAGCCCTGGAGCAGGACCTGCCGGCGCTGCTGTTGCAGAGACCACTGCCGTTGGCCCGGCACTGGCTGCAACGCTGGCGCAACAACGACGACCCCCTGTGCCATCCGCGCCCGCCCCTGAACGGCATGGAACTGCAGCGGGCCCTGGATGTGAGCCCGTCCCCACGCCTGGGAGCACTGCTCGATCACCTCACGGCCGAACGGGCCTTCGGTCGCCTGCATGACCGCGATCAGGCCCTCGATGCGGCACGCCGCTGGCTCGCACAGAGCGGCGATCGGCGCTGAGGTTGAGGGCGACGTGATTAAATTTCAGGGCTTCGGCGTGATTCACGGCCGGATTGGGTTTCACGATCAATCGGGCGCCAGCTGAGTTTCTCAAAATTTTTCCCTCCCTTTCCTCATGAGCATTCGTCTCTACGTCGGCAACCTGCCGCAGACCTTTGATGCCAAGGAGCTCGAAGCTCTGTTCAGCGCTGTCGGGGAAGGGGTGCGCTTCAAGCAGGTGAACGATCGCGAAACCGGCGCCTGCCGCGGTTTCGGCTTCGCCAACGTCGACGACCAGAAACTGGCCGAGACGGTGATCGAGCAGCTCAACGGCCGCGAGTTCGGCGGCAGCACCCTGCGCATCGAACTCTCCGAGCGCCGCGACAGCCGCCCCGCCGCCGGCGATCGCCGGGGCCCCGCCAGCAGCCAGGCCACCCCGGCCGCCCGCAAGGCGATCAACAAGGTGGTGCATGCCGACACCATCGACAGCGAAGCTCCCGATCCCCGCTGGGCCGGTGAACTCTCCAAACTGAAGTCCCTGCTCGCCAACCAGAAGGCCGCCGTCTGAATCCGGCAAGCCAGGCGCACAGCCAGAAGCCACCCAACCCAGCGGCGCCAGCGCTGCTGGGTTTTTTGTGTCGGGATGGCCAGGCCTCACCAGGGTCAGGGAAGGAGGGCAGCCACCAGGATCACCGCCACGAAAAGGCCAAGAAAAATGAAGCCCATCCGCGTCATCGCGGTTTCATGGGCCTCGATCCCCCCCTCAACGTCACGGGCCACCTGCTCACGGAAGGCGGCAAAGGCGGCATCCTTGTCTTCGCTGCTGGGCTTGGGGGTCATCGGGGATCAGAGGAAACATCAACAGGCACCGCACCTCAGGCCATGACGCCTCAGGCCCTGTGAAAGAACCAGTAGGCGGCCACCGCCAGAATCAGCATCAGGACGATCGGAACCGCGATGGCCGCCATGCCGTTGTGGCTTCTGACCACGCGGGACTCGTGGGCCACAACGGCCTGACGGATCGAAAGCTCCAGTTCCTCGCGCAGCCGAGCAAGATCGGCATCCAGTGATTCCTCGCTGAAGAGCTCACGCAAGCGCTGAAATGAGCCCTTACCAAGCACGAGGCTGTTCTCTGGATGCTGGTAGAGCAAATCGAGCAGCTCAGCCTTCCCGATCTCGATCAGACTTGCATCAGACGCGACCCTGGCATTGCATGTGCGCAGGCGACCATCAATCACCTCGAGCTCGCCAAAAAAACGACCCGGCCCATGGCTGCTGTCGACACCCTCACCTGTCTCTGGATACAGCGTGGTCAATTCCACGGCGCCAGACCTGACCACAAAGACACTGTCACTGGGGTCGTCCGCTCGATAGACATACTCTCCAGCCGTCAGTGAAAAGCGCCTCATCGGATCAGACATAACCAGGTGCCCGAAGTGATCGTAGTGTCTGCGACCGGACCTTTAGAATCCCGCCGTCCCTGCTTGCCACATGAGCAACCACCAGCCCTCGCTGGCCTTGCCACGGTTGCTTCGCCAGCCTCGCCTGCTGTTGATTCTGCTGGTGATGACGGGGCTCGGAGTGGCTGCCGTGCAGCTGAGGCCCAGACCCTCGCCCAGGCCCGCAGTTCCGCAGATCACGGCGGTGACGGCCCTGGGTCGGTTGATTCCCGAGGGAGATCTTGTGAACCTCTCGGTGCCTGCAGGGCTGTCAGGTGGCAATGAGGTGGTGGAGACCTGGCTGGTTCAGGAAGGTGATCGGATCAAGAAAGGGCAGGTTCTGGCACGCCTGAGCAGTTACCGTCAGCTGCAGGTTGCGATCAGACAGGCCGAAGCAAGCCTGAGCTCCAGCCGGGCCCTGCTTCCTTTTCTGGAAATCAGTCAGAGGAGAGGCAATACCCTTTTCGCCGATGGCGCCATCTCAGATGAAGAGCTGGGGAAGGCAAGAGCCGGCTTGATCCGCCAGCAGTCCGAGATTGAATCGGGGCTGGCATCAGTGGAGCGCGCTCGTCTCGAACTGGCAGCAGCTGAAGTGCTTTCACCACTCGACGGCCGCCTGATTCGCATCTACAGCTGGCCCGGCATGAAGGAAACCAGCGATGGACTCGCCCTGATCGGACGCACCGATCGCATGCAGGTCTGGGCCCAGGTGTTTCAGAGTGACCTGCCAAGATTGCGGATCGGCCAGATGGCAACGGTCCGCGCTGAAAGCGGCGGCTTCCAGGGCAGCCTCAGGGCGCGACTACGGACAATTCTCGGCAATGTATCGCAACGCGATGTCTTTGCAGTGAACGGCAACAATGATGTCAATGCCCGTGTCATCCTTGTCAAGCTTGACATCGACCCCGCTGAGCGCGACCGCCTCAGTCAGTTGAGCAATCTCAATGTGACCGTGCGCTTCGATCCATGAATTGGCGCAGACGGCTCGTGGATCCCCTGCGCCTGCAGGACCTGCCACTGGCCTGGCTGCAGCTGCGGCGCCAACCGGTCCGCTATCTGGTCGCCGTGGTCGGCATCGGCTTCGCCGCCCTGCTGATGTATATGCAGATCGGTTTTCAGTCCGGCCTGCTCAGCAGCGCCACCACTTTCTATGAGGCCCTGAACACCGATCTGATCCTGATCAGCCCCGGCACCCTCAACAGCGGCAACTTTCAGCAGTTCCCTCAGTCGCTGCTCTACAACGCCCTCGGTGTCGAAGGTGTCAGGCAGACGGTTCCCGTCTATGTCGCCAATGTCAATGCCCAGAAACTGGGTTCCATCAAACCCACCAGTCTGCGCCTGATCGGCTACGACCCCGATGCGCGCGTGCTCAACCTGCCGGATCTGAACAGCCAGAGCTCGCTGCTGAAGACGCCGGGCTTTGTGCTGTTCGACACCCTCGGCAACCGCAACACAGGCCCCGTCACAGCAGCGGTGAAGGCCAATGGATCCCAGTTCCTGACCCTGGCCGATCTCTCCAAGACCTTCCAGGTGGTGGGACTCTTCCGCCTGGGCTCCACCTTCGCCGCAGACAGCAATCTGGTCAGCAGCGACAGCACCGCCCTCGAGCTGGCCTACCGCCAGATCAACCTGGGTGAAATCTCGCTGGGCCTGATCCGGCTGGATCCATCGGCCGTGCCAGCCAGGGCGCAGGCACGCATTCAGGCCCTGCTGGGTGATCAGATCCAGGTGCTGACCAAGGAGCAATTGATCGAGCAGGAGCGCAATTACTGGAACACCGCTTCCTCATTTGGTGTGATCTTCGGATTCGGCACGTTCATGGGCCTGCTGGTCGGCGGTGTCGTGGTCTATCAGGTTCTCTACACCGATGTCAGCGACCATCTCAAGGAGTACGCCACACTCAAGGCGATGGGATTTTCCAATCTGTTCATCCTTGTGATCGTCATCCAGGAAGCGCTGCTGCTTGGTGTTTCATCCTTCATTCCAGCCACCGTGATCAGCGCGGGCATGTATGCCTTCCTCACAGCCACCTCCGGGATCCGCATCGCCATGACCCCGGACAAGAGCATGCTTGTTGGTGGCCTGACCCTGGGAGTCTGTGCAGCATCCGCTGCCATCGCCATTCGCAAGCTGCGCGATGCCGATCCCGCCTCCGTGTTCTGAGCCATGGCATCCTCCCCGCTCCCGCCCGCCGGCTCTGCGGTGATCCGCACCAAAAACCTCAGCCACAGTTTTGGGGAGGGAGAGCTGCGCAGTCAGATCCTGCACAACCTCAACTTTCAGGTGGAGGCCGGCGAGGTGACCCTGCTGGTGGGCCCCTCCGGAAGCGGCAAGAGCACGCTGCTCACCCTGATCGGCGCGCTGCGATCCGTGGAGGCTGGCTCCCTGCAGGTGCTGGGCGAAGAACTGTGCGGGGCCAGCGAACAGGCCCGGGTTCAGATCCGCCGCCGCATCGGCTTCATCTTCCAGAGCCACAATCTGGTGAGCTCCCTCACGGTGCTGCAGAACGTGCAGCTGCTGCTGCAGCTGCGTCAACCCGATCCGCAGCAGCGCGTCCGTCAGGCGACGGCGCTGCTTGAGGCCGTCGGTCTGGGCCATCGGCTCCACCACTATCCCGAGGAGCTCTCGGGAGGACAGCGCCAACGGGTGGCGATCGCCCGCGCCCTGGCCCCTGAACCGGAACTGATCCTGGCGGATGAGCCCACCGCCTCACTCGACAGCCAATCCGGCAAGGACGTGGTGGAGCTGCTGGGCAATCTCTGCCGGAACCGTGGCAGCGCCGTGCTGCTGGTGACCCACGACCTTCGCCTTCTCAACGATGCGGATCGCATCTGGCGCATCGAAGACGGTTGCATCAACCGTTGGACACCGGATGCCGCCGAACTCGCCCTCCACTGACCCCGGATGACCCGATGAACAACAGCGTCTACCCCCACCCCTGGTTGCAGCGCTGGAACTGGCGGCAGCAGACGATCAGCTATGTGAGGGCTCCATCCCCGACAGCGACCGATGGCCAGATCCAGGGCTCCGTTCTGTTCATCCACGGCTTCGGCGCCTGCAAGGAACACTGGCGCCATAACCTGCCGGTGCTGGCGGCCGAGCACAACGCCTACGGGCTGGACCTGCTCGGGTTCGGCGACAGCAGCAAACCCCGCTCCCGCCTGGCTGACGAGCCGATCGACAGCGAAGCGAGCTGGCGTTACGGCATTGAATCCTGGGGCGAGCAGGTGCACGATTTCGTGCACGAGCTGATGCCTGGTCCCGTTCAGTTGATCGGCAACTCGATCGGCGGCGTGGTGGCACTGGAGGCGGCCCGCCAACTGGAGCAGTCCGGCTGCCCGGCCCGTCAGGTGATCCTGATCGACTGTGCCGAGAGGGCCCTGGACGACAAGCGCCTGGCGGAGCAACCACCGCTGCGGCGGCTGGCCCGGCCTCTGCTGAAGGCGGCCGTGCGACAGCGCTGGCTGACCGAAACCCTCTACAGAACCCTGGTCAGACCGGGGGTGATTCGAGGCGTGCTGGCCCAGGCCTATCCCAGCGGCCGGAACGTGGATGAGCAGCTGGTGCAACTGCTTCTGCACCCCGCGCGGCAACCAGGCGCCTGCGAGGCCTTCCGAGGCTTCATCAACCTCTTCAACGACCGACTGGCGCCGGATCTGCTGGCCAGGCTGCACACACCGGTGGCGATGCTCTGGGGTGAACAGGATCCGTGGGAACCTCTGGCTGTTGCACAGAGCTGGCAAGCGTTCCCTTGCGTGCATCACTTTGAGAGCCTTCCCAGGCTCGGACACTGCCCCCATGACGAGGATCCCGACGTGGTCAATGCGAAGCTGAAGCCACTTCTGCGCCTTGAGGCAACTCCCGCTTGCTGAAGCGATTACACAATCCCCTGGCCATTGTCTTTCTCACCCTGCTTCTCGACAAGCTGGGAGAAAATATTGTCTACCCCTTATTGCCTTTCATTCTGGAGGCCTACAGACCTGATGCGCTGACGCTCGGCCTGGTCGCTTCCACGGCGACCCTGTTCGGAGTGCTCACCAGTCCGCTGATGGGTTCACTCAGCGACAGCATCGGCCGGCGGCCCGTCATTCTTGCCTGCATCGGCCTGAATGTGATCTCGCTGCTGATGTTCGGCTGGGCAGGATCCCTGAGCGTGGTGTTTCTCTCGCGCGCCGTCAATGGCGTCGCCACCTCAACGATGGGGACCCTGCAGGCCTACATCACGGACATCTCCAATGCGGGCAACCGTGCCCGCAATCTCGGCATCAGTGGCGCCGCCTTCGGCATCGGTGCCATCGCAGGGCCGGCGCTTGGAGGCGGGCTGGTGCATTTCGGCCCCAGCGTGCCTGTGTTCGTAGCGGCAGGACTGGCGGGCTACAACCTGCTCACGGCCTCGATCGTGCTGCGGGAGACCTTGAGCCCGCAGCAGCGCCAGCCCCTGGATCTCAGGCGCATGAATCTGATCAAGCCGGTGCTGCGCCTGATCACTGCACCCAGGCTCAATCGGATCGCCCTGGCCTTCGCCGCCTTCAATCTCTGCTTCGCCGCCTTCACCAGCCTGCTGGTGCTCTCACTCAAGGATCTGTTCGGCTGGAACCCTGGCCAGACCAGTGGCGTGCTGGTGGTGATCGGTGTGACGCTGACCGTGGTGCAGGTGGGCCTGATCGGCAAGCTGGTGAAACGCTGGGGCGAAATCAACGTGAACCGGGCAGGCATGGCGCTGACGGCCGGTTCCGTGCTGCTGATTCCGATTGCCCAGGTCTCAGGGGCATTCACCGCCAGCGTGATCCTTCTTTCCGGCATGGTTCTTGCCGTGGGTGCCGCGTTCGTTCTGCCGACCGCACGCAGCCTCGTGTCCGGACTGGTCGCACCCACAGAGCAGGGCGTTGTGCTGGGCAGCCTCGCCTCGCTCACGGGCCTGGCCAGTGCGATCGGTCCGATTGCGGCGGGCTGGATCTATGACAAGAGCAGCCTGGGCTGCTTCCTGTTCGAGGCGTTCTTCGCGTTGCTTGGAATCGTGCTGATCGGGCGCGATCGTGAACGGCCAGACCTGCTGCTCACAAGCCAGGGTTCTGGCCTGCCACTTGAATCCGAATCAGCCTCGATCCGCTGAGCCGGGACTGGCATCGGGCTCGAGAAAGCGCCGCATGACCTTGCGGAAGCCGAGCACCATGCCGTCGGATTTCACCAGCACCTCACGCGAGCCCCGATAACGCACGATCCGGGGCTGCTGATCCTTCACGACACTGTTGTCCTCCACGAGGATCTGCAGACCGGTCTTGGCGGTTTCGTGATCGAACCAGCGCGTGAGCAGCGGTGTGGCCCGCAGAAAATTACGCCAGTTCGTTGCCTCCACAAGCGTTTCCGTCTCGCTGTAAGGCAGGTGCACGAGCACACTGGCGAACTCGAAACGACCGAAGCGATTCAGTGGCAGACTGACATTGGGGTAGATGAAACGGAACTCCTTATAGGTGGTATCAGCATCACCCTTGAGCAAATAGCGCACCAGGCCACTGAGGCGCTGCACCTTGACCGGAATACGCGTCTTGGTGATGCGTTCTCCTTTAACAACCTCAAAATCCGGATAGGTGAGATCGGCATCGGGCCCGACCTGACCAACGCTCTTGCCGTGCAGGAAGGGCGCATGCACAGGGTCGATGCCATTCTCAATCGTGCGAGAGAAATGCCCCTTGAAGAGATAACGGATGTCAGCCCGCGGATGATGATGCATACCATCAAGCTCTGGGATGTACTCAATCTCGTAGGTGGGCTCAGGCTCATGCTCAGGAATCCAGGCCCAGACGATCCCGTACTTCTCTTGCGTCTTGTAGACACGGATCTGAGCACCTGCCGGAATGGACTCTCCGGGGCGGAGTGCAGGGATGTGCCTGCAGGCTCCGGCCTTGTCATAACGCCAGCCGTGATAGGGACAGGTCAGCTGATCGTCGGCAACCCAGCCCGCACTGAACCGACAGCCACGATGGGCGCAGCGATTATCCGAAAGCACGACATTGCCTTGGGCATCGCGGTAGCCCACCAGCTCGTCACCAAGGAAACGGATCACATGCAGGCGACCCGAAACAAACGCCGTTGCCACACCCACGCCGTACCAGCAGTCCTTGGGCCAGGTCAAGGGCTCGGCCTGCTCGGCGAACTCACGGGGGCTGGTGGTTGTCATCGGATCAGGTGCTTTCGGTCGATAAGGCATGAGGTTCAACGCTGATCCAGCAAGGCAGTCATCCGCTTGCGATAAGCCAGAATCAACTGATCAGAGGAGAGCAGAAGATCACGCTGGGCACGGTCCCACGACAACGACTTGTCCTGACTCTCAACCACAATCCGATCTTCCTGATAGGTATCGACAGTATTCCTGACCGAGTTGCGATCCGCCCAACGCTGCGGCAGGAAGTTACGCACCCCAATCCACTTGGTCAGCGTTTCGGTCGCAGAGAGTGGGATATTACTGGCGAAGTAGATGTACTGATAACCCTTCCAGTTGAAATCAATCGCAATGCGGTTTACATTAGGGAAATAGCAGGTAAGACGGCTGCTTGAGTAGTCGCGGTCGCGCTTCACGATGTACTTCAGGAGGCCGAGTCGCTTCGGCGGCTTGGTCCTGACCAGGCAACTTGCCGACCGCTCATCCTCGCCCACCTCAATGGGTGCGACAGCGGCATCATCACGGTGAATGAAGAACGGCTTGTGCACGAAGGGGGCATGGGATGTATCCAGACCCGACTCGACAACACGGCTGAAATTGGCGTCCCAGCGGTAGGAGCCGCTGACCGCCCGCCAGCCGTCAGCCCCCAGCTCTGGAAAGGCCGGGATCTGGCATGGATCAGCCATGGCGGCATCTCCAGGAAAGATCCAGACGAATCCGGAAGCTTCAACGACCGGAAGCATGGAGAGCCTGGCTTGCGCTGGAATCGGCACACCTGGCTGATCGGCCGGGATGCGGGTGCAGCGGCCATCACCCTCAAAGAACCAACCGTGATAAGGGCAGCGCAGGCAACCGGCTTCCACCCACCCCGTCCTGAAGCTCGCACCGCGATGGGGGCATCGATCCAGGGCGGCTTTGACGGCACCGCTGCCATCGCGATACAGGATGAATTGCCTCTCAAGAAGAGTGACTTGCAAAGGAGAGGCACCGAGGGTCGCGGCATGCTCAACGGCGTACCAGAAATTAAGAAGCCCCTCGTGCATCAGTCGCGTCGCTGGAGAAACCACTTTTAACACCGGGAATCAGTGAAGCCGGGTTTTCCAGTTCTCGCCCTGACGCACCAACCATTCCCTCTCCTGCAATTGGAGGAGCAGCTGATCCACAACAGCGGCACCCGGTTCGCAGCCCAGTTCCCCAGCCACCAGGGTACGGAGAAGTGAATCCGCAATGCCCTGCCTCAGGCCAGACTTGAGAAGCCGACGGAGGCCTGCGGGCTCGAGCGCCAGCAGAGACGCCATCGTGAGAGGACCGTCCGGCCAGGACGCCGAATCGAAGGCCTGAGGGGTCACAGCACCGAAACTGCCAGATCCTGGGCCAGGCGCCGTACGCCCTCGCTCCAGGGATGATCGGCAAAGCGCAGCACCGCCAGATCACCACTGGCCAGGGTGAGCAGCTCATCGCAGAGGGGCAGCAACGCACCAATGGGCGCGTGGTAACTGCTGCTGACCCTGTCGCTCACCTGTTGGGCATCAAAGTAGGACGGCAATTTATTGATCACCATACGAATGGCAGGAACATCAAGCCTCTGGGCGACCTCCACCACCACAGCAGTACCAAGGTAATCCTGACGATCCGGCCGCATCACCATCATCAGACAGTCAGCGATCGCCGTAGAGAGCAGGGTCTCCTCATTGATCCCGGGATGGGTATCAATGATGATCACATCCAATCGCAACAGCTCCGCCAGCTCAAACAACGCATCGTTGAGCCTCTCCACTTCGTAGCCTTCACGCAACAGCCGCGCGATTCGATCGCTGCTCATGGCTGCCGGCACGAGCCAGACCTTCCCATGGGACCGCTTCACCTCATCCGGGGTGACATCATGGGCGCAATCAAGGATCGGCACCATCCCTTCAAGATGGTCATTCAGCGTAGACTGATCTGCAGTGGGCGTGAAGCCAAACAGCACATGAACACCGGGTGAGGCCAGGTCCGTATCAATGATCGCCACGCGCCGCTTCCCCATGGCCAGCACCGCCGCCAGATTGGCGGCCAGATTGGACTTTCCGGTTCCGCCCCGGAACGAGTGAATGGCGAGAATCTTGACCATGATCAAAACAGCGAACCTAGGGGTGCTCGCAGAATCAGATCCTAGGCTGAATCAGGGCCAACCAGAACAATCCCATGAAACTGTCAGCCCGCCTGATCCTGCTTGGAATCTCAGGCCCAGTTGCCGGCCTTGGCCTGTTTCTGATGATTGCCAGCGGCGCTTCCATCAAGCTTGCCAATATCGCGAAAAAAGACCTTACACGTCTTTTCAATCAGAACAATCGTACCAGCCTGTCCTTGGTGACCACCATCACTCAGCAAGATGTTGAAACGATAAACAAAGAATTGCTTGAGGATTCAGAAATCCTGGCTGAGGCACTCAAGCCCCTGAGCATTGATTCGGACGGCAGGCTGCGCTGGCAAGGGCAACCACTCGGCGCAGAGGATGCGCCCAGACGACTGAATCCGGTGCTGCAACTTCCGCTGTCGCTGCCAACCGAGACCGCTTCCTTATTTTATCGCGACAGAAATAATAAGTGGCGTCGCATCAGCGAAACTTCAAGCAATGGGAAGAACCCGGGTGGCAACGCGGCCATCACAGCCGCGAATCAACGGGAAGTCGAGGACTTGTATATTGCCAACTCAGGAACGCTCGTTCCACGCAACACCATGCTGCGACGAGGTAGTGACTGGCGCATGACACGCGTCACACCGCTCCAAGCAACAAGCCTGCAATCGGCAAACCTCCAATCAGGTCACATTCACC
>CAIXOZ010000042.1 GCA_903921295.1 uncultured cyanobacterium
CGATGCCCACCAGGGCATCGCCGGCAGCGAAGCCCCGGCTCTGGAGATCGGCAATGCCAGCGCCGGCATCATCCTCAAGGCCTTCGGAGCTGCGCAGGAGCGCCGGAGCACCGCCCGCCAGGATGCCCTGCACCAAATCCGGCGGACTGCAGAACGTCGGCGGACATTCGGCGGCGTCCAGGACCCCGAGCCTTCCGGAGGTGCCGGCACCCAGATAGAAAAGGCGCCCCCCAGCCGCGAGTCGCGCAGCGATGGCATCGATCGCCTCGGCCAGCTGCGGTGCCGCTGCAGCGACAGCTTCCTGGGGCCGACGATCCTCCTCACAGAAGACCTTCACCAGCTCTGAGGTGGCCAGCAGATCAAGATTCAAGCTGGCTGGATTGCTCTGTTCGGTGAGGAGATGGCCGCGATCCGAGCGATCTCGGCGGTTGTCGCTCACAGCAGCCCCTCAAGCTGGCGACGGAAGGCTTCAAGGGCGGGATCCGTCGAGGTGATCGGTTCGCCGGTTCTGGTCTGCCGTTCCTCGGCTTCGGTGCCGTCCCCTGAGGCTGGGGACTGCCCCCTGACCCCGGCTTCCGCCTGATCCTTCCAGTCGGAAATGTCGAGATTTTGCTCGGGGGGGGCGATCATCAGACGATCTTCCGCCGATTGGGGCAGGAAGCCCGCCGGCACAAACCGGGCCTCGTAGCCAGCCTGGCTGCAGAAACGTTCCATTTCGTCCCGATCGATCTCATCCACCGTGGGCATCGGGAAGTCCTGGGCCTCCAGGAGGCCGGCATACCGCTCGGCATCGTCGCGATCCTCAAAGAGAAGCACCACGGTGCGACCGCTGACTTCCAGGGAGTGGATGCCTTCGCTGTCGCTGCCGGCATCAAACAGCAGGACGTGGACCGGCATGGCAGGGGACAGGGAATGGATTCAGTCTCCCACCGATCCCAAGCCGGGATCCGAAACGAGAGGTGGGTGTAGCGGTTCGTCGCCAAGGTCAAGGGCAGCGGCGCGCATCGTCAGGCGGGGGGATCGGCTTCGCCAGCCAATTGCTGGAGCCGTCGGTAGAGGGCCTCTTCAGCCTCGCTGAGCTGCTCCGGGATCACGATGCGCAGCTCCACGAACTGATCACCCCGCTCCCGGCCGAACTCCAGGCCCCGTCCCCGCAACCGCAGCAGGCGGCCACTGGACGACCGGGCGGGCACCCGAAGCCGCACCGGGCCAGCCAGGGTGGGAACCACGGCCGAACAGCCAAGGGCCGCATCGGCGGGATGCAACGCCAGCTGAAACAGCACCCGCAGGCCATCGATCCGCAAACCCTCTTCGGTTCGCACCCGCAGCTGCAGGAAATGGTCGCCACCACGAGGCGTCACCCCGGCCAGCCGAAGGCGCCAGCCGTCCCCCGCCATCGGCGGGGTCCGCACCTCCACGACGGTGCCATCGGGCAGGGTGAGCTCGATCCGTTCCCCTTGCAGGGCCTGCTCCGGGGTCAGGTCAACGATCGTTTCCAGGTCGGTGGATGCCTGCACCGGTGGAGGGGGGGCCGGTTGCGGAGGTGCGACCCGTCCAGGGGGTTCCGGCTCAGGATCGGGATCCTGGGGCCGTCCCCGGCGCTGGCGGCGGCCGAACA
>CAIXOZ010000043.1 GCA_903921295.1 uncultured cyanobacterium
CCTGGGCACCGGTCTGGTCACCCCCTGCCTGAGGGCGCTCGTGTCCCGTCGGCTCGATGATTCCGGCCAGGGGGCTGCCCTGGGCGGCCTCCAGGGCCTCCAGAGTCTTGGCACCGTTGTGGGCGCCTGCGTAGCGGGCTTCAGCTACGACGTCCTCGGCCGCCAGAGCCCCTTCTGGCTTGGCATCGCCCTGCTGGTCGGGGTGGCGATCCTGGTGGCCGGTGGTTTCGAGGGCGAGCAGCGCCGTTGGTCGCAGGAGTCGGCCTGAACGGTCCGCGGTCCGGTCGCCTGCAGCACGTCGGTTCGCCGTGGTGGGAACCTAGCGTCAGCAGATGACAACAAGGGCTTCCCAGCCAGGGCTTGCGCAGTGGCCACGATGAACGATCCCCTGGTGGCACCCGAGCACTACCTCAACCGCGAACTGAGCTGGATTGAGTTCAACCGTCGGGTGCTGGCTCAGGCCTTGAACGAGCACACACCGCTGTTGGAGCAGGCCAAGTTCAGCGCCATCTTCAGCAACAACCTGGATGAGTTCTTCATGGTGAGGGTGGCCTCCCTGAAGTCCCAGGTGGAGGCAGGGATCACTTCCCTCAGTGATGACGGCCTGACGCCGCAGCAGCAGTTGGTGGCGATCCAGCGCACCCTTCGTCCTCTGCTGGAGCAGCAACAGGCCCACTACCGCCACTACTTCAAGTTGCAGCTGCGTGAGCACGGTGTGCAGCTGATTGATTACCAGCGGCTCAATCAAGCCCAGATCGACTGGGTGGCTCAGTATTTCCGCACGGCGATCTTTCCGGTGCTCACGCCCCTGGCGGTGGATCCGGCCCATCCATTCCCGTTCATGAGCAATCTGAGCCTGAACGTGGCCGCGATCGTTCGGGACCCGGACACCGGCAAGCAGCAGTTCGCCCGGGTGAAGGTGCCCCAGAAGTTGCTGCCGCGATTTGTGCCGATTCCGCCGGAGCTGTGCACGCATCGACCCCAGCCCCTGTTCACTGCCGTGCCGCTGGAGCAGGTGGTGGCCTACAACCTGCACCTGCTGTTCCCGGGCATGAGCGTGGAAGGGCATTACTTCTTCCGCGTCACCCGTGATGCTGATCTCGAATTGCGGGATCTCGAAGCCGACGATCTGATGGAGGCCCTGGAGGAGGGCCTGCGCAAACGTCGGCGTGGTGGTGAGGTGGTGCGCCTCGAGGTCACCGACGAGATGCCCGAGGAGGTGGTGGATCTGCTGCGCCAGGGGATGGCGGTGGAACCGGAGGATCTCTATCGGATCAACGGCCCCCTCGGGCTCGATGACCTGATGAGCCTGCTGTCGATTCCGTTGCCGGCGTTGAAGGATGTTCCCTTCCAGGGCCGCACCGTACCGGCGTTGGCCCGCGCTCAGCACAGCCGCCTGGAGGACGGCTCGATCAAGCCGGAGGACTTTGAGAGCATCTTCGCTGCGATCCGTCGTGCGGATGTGCTTCTGCACCATCCCTTTGATCTGTTCTCCACGTCGGTCGAGGAGTTCGTCAATCAGGCCGCCGATGATCCGGCGGTGCTGGCGATCAAGATGACGCTTTACCGCACCTCCAAGAACTCACCGGTGGTGGCGGCCCTGATCCGGGCGGCCGAGAACGGCAAGCAGGTGATGGCTCTGGTGGAGCTCAAGGCCCGCTTCGACGAGGACAACAACATTCAGTGGGCCCGTCAGCTGGAAAGCTCCGGTGTTCATGTTGTGTATGGCGTGCTCGGTCTCAAGACCCATACCAAGATCATCCTGGTGGTGCGCCGCGAGAAACAGCAGCTGCGCAGTTATGTGCACATCGGCACCGGTAACTACAACTCCAAGACCTCCACGCTGTACACCGACCTCGGTCTGCTCAGCGCCCGACCGGAACTCGGTGAGGATCTGGTGGAGCTGTTCAATTATCTGACCGGCTTCTCGAAACAGCAGAGCTTCCGCCGCCTGCTGGTGGCGCCCGTGACCCTCCGCCGGGGGATGGAGGCGATGATCCGGCGGGAGATCGACCACGCCCGGGCGGGACGGGGCGGTCACCTCCGGGCCAAGATGAACGCCCTGGTGGATCCGGCGATCATCGCCCTGCTCTACGAGGCCTCCCAGGCAGGGGTGGTCTGCGAGTTGTTGGTGCGGGGAATGTGCAGCCTGCGGCCGGGCGTCGAGGGCCTGAGCGAGAACATCCGGGTGATCAGCGTCATCGGCCGATTTCTTGAGCATTCCCGCCTGTTCCTGTTCGCCAATGGCGGTCAGCGGGAGATCTATCTCGGCAGCGCCGACTGGATGCCCCGCAACCTCGATCGCCGCGTTGAGGCGGTGGTGCCGATCGTGGATCCGGGCCTGTGTGACCAGCTTGAAGCTCTGTTCACCCTCTACGTCAACGACAACGCCTCGATCTGGGACATGCAACCGGATGGGAGCTTCGTCCAGCGTCAGCCCGAGGGTGAGGAGGTCCAGGTTCAGGCGACCTTGATGCGGCGCTGGCGTGGTGGCTTGCGGCCTGAGCGCCGATGAGCGGCGCTTCGCCCATGAGCGCAGCGGTCTGATCCGCTTGGCTTCGGAGCTGCTGTCGTTGTGCTTCCCAGTGCTCTCCTGGGAACAGCGATGACCTTCTTTTTGCCCTGGAGCGTGTTTCCTGGGGCATCGTTGTACCGGAAGTCTTCTTGTTTGATACCTTCCACCTGCGCGATGAGTGCTACATTCCGGCCACAACCACCAGCATTACTGCGCTGTGGGGATTGCGCCTGACAACAGACAGCAGCCTGCCTGCAGCGGTCAAGAGCCGTTTCAGGGCGGGTCTGCGCCTGCCGACGGCTCTCCAGCTGAGCGGGAGGCCGAGATCGCCCTGCCTGCGCTCAAAATCCTGGATACGGATCTTTCGGTTCCCCGCCAATCTGCCGCCACGCGAGCGCGACGCGCTGCTGGCACTGGAGCCCGCTCCCGCGCCACCGGCAACCGCAGCGCCGGTCGGCTGAGCACCGACTCGATCGGTTGGTATCTCAGTTCGATCGGGCGTGTGCCTCTGCTCACGGCCGCTGAAGAAATCGAGCTCTCCCATCACGTCCGCGCCGGCAAGCTGCTGCTTGAGATCCCTGAGGGCAAGCGCACTCCCCAGCAGCTGCGTCAGCTCCGCATGGCTCAGCGGGCCCGCGATCGCATGATCGCCGCCAATCTGCGCCTGGTGGTGAGCGTGGCCAAGAAGTATCAGAACCAGGGCCTGGAGCTCCTGGATCTGGTGCAGGAGGGGGCGATCGGACTGGAGCGGGCTGTCGACAAGTTCGATCCGGCCATGGGTTACAAGTTCTCCACGTATGCCTATTGGTGGATCCGTCAGGGCATGACCCGGGCGATCGACAACTCCGCCCGCACGATCCGGCTGCCGATTCACATCAGCGAAAAGCTCTCCAAGATGCGGCGCATCAGCCGCGAGCTCTCCCATCGTCTCGGTCGTCAGCCCAACCGCCTCGAACTTTCCCATGGGCTTGGCATGCAGCCCGAGGAGCTTGATGAACTGATCTCCCAGAGCGCCCCCTGTGCGTCCCTCGATGCCCATGCCCGCGGCGAAGAGGATCGCAGCACCCTCGGTGAGCTGATCGCCGATCCGGCCAGTGGTGACTCGATGGAAGGCATGGATCGCAGTCTGCAGAAGGAGCACCTCGGCGGCTGGATCTCGCAGCTGAATGATCGTGAGCAGGAAATCCTGAGGCTTCGCTATGGGCTGGGCGGCCAGGAGCCCCTCACCCTGGCGGAGATCGGCCGTCACATCAACGTCTCCCGCGAGCGGGTAAGGCAACTGGAAGCCCGCGCCATCCTCAAACTGCGCCACCTCACCAACCACGACCAGGCGGCCTGATTCCTTGCCGGTGCCGATGCCTTCCTGGTGCGGTCCCCTGGTGGTCATCGCCTGGTTGGCCCTGCTGGCCCTGGCGGCCCTGGCCCTGCGGCAACGCTGGCCGGAGCAGCGTGAGTGGAGTCGCAAGCTCGTGCACATCGGCACCGGGGCGGTCCTGCCCCTGGCCTGGGTCTGCGGCATCGAGCGCTCGACGGCCTTGCCGGCGGCGGCCCTGGTGACCCTGGCCACCCTGCTCAACCATCGTTTGCGTGTGTTGCCTGCGATCGAGGACGTCGGTCGCCCCAGCTACGGCACGGTCTCCTACGGCGGCGCCATCACCCTGCTGCTGTTTCTTTACTGGCCCGCCAGTCCCCAGGTGGTGACCGCCGCCGTGCTGGTGATGGCCCTGGGCGATGGGCTGGCCGGCCTGATCGGGGCCCGGTTTGTCTCTCCGCGCTGGCAGGTCTTCGGCCAGACCAAATCCCTGCTCGGCACCCTGACCATGGCAGTGGTCAGCTTGCTGGTGCTGATGCTGATGGTGAGCCTGAGTGTCTTCCTGGGACTGCCGTCACCACCTTTCGCCCTGTTGCCGTTGCTGGCCCTGGTGGCGACCGCCCTCGAGCAGCTGGCCTGGCTGGGCTTCGACAACCTCACGGTGCCCCTGGGGGTGGCCCTGCTCTGGCAGGTGCTGGCCCCATCGCCGGCCTGATCATGGCCGCTGTGCCTCCAGGGGCTGCGAGCGGATGCGTTGGCGGCATAGGCCGATCGCCATCGGCGTGATCGGAACCATCACGGCGGACAGGCTCAGTCACTGCGCGTCAGGAGCTCGCCCCAGAGCAGCCAACGGCCCGGCGGCCGCTCTGGATGGAAGCTGGCGCCTCCGCCTGAGCGCCTGCCATCAGGCGGCGTTGACCGTCCCTGTCTGGCCCCGTTGGGCCTGGGCCTGGCGAACGGCACTGGCCAGCTCCCCGAGCACCGTGCGGGTGGTGGGCAGATCGATGCAGGCATCGGTGATGCTCTGGCCGTAGGTCAGCTGGCTCAGATCCTTCGGAATCGACTGGTTTCCTGCCACCAGATGGCTCTCCAGCATCACGCCCATGATCGGGCTGGACCCATGGCGCAGCTGCTCAGCCACCATCGCGGCCACGTCGCTCTGACGGCGGTAGTCCTTGTTGGAGTTGCCGTGGCTGCAATCCACCATCAGTCGGGCCGGAAGGTCATCCTTGGCCAGGGCGGCCGCTGCTTCCTGCACCGCGTCGTGGTGGTAGTTGGTGCCACGTTTGCCGCCCCGCAGGACCAGGTGACCATCGGGATTGCCTGTGGTGGTGACGATCGCGGCGTGGCCGTCCTGGTTGATGCCGAGAAAATGGTGGGGCCGGGAGGCGGCCTGCATGGCCTGGATGGCCGTGATCGCACTGCCGTCGGTGCCGTTCTTGAAGCCGATCGGCATCGACAGCCCTGAGGCCATCTCCCGGTGGGTCTGGCTTTCCGTGGTACGGGCGCCGATCGCGGTCCAGCTGATCAGATCAGCGATGTACTGGGGCACCACTGGATCAAGAAGTTCCGTGGCGGCCGGCAGGCCCATGTCCGCCAAGTGCAGCAGCAGCTCCCGTGCCAGCCGCAGTCCTGTGTTGATGTCGTAGCTGCCATCAAGGTGGGGATCGTTGATCAATCCTTTCCAGCCCACCGTGGTGCGCGGCTTCTCGAAGTAGACCCGCATCACCACCTCAAGGGCGTCGCGATGGCGCTCGTGTTCCTCGGCGATCGCGCTCGCGTACTCCCGGGCGGCGGCGATGTCATGCACCGAGCACGGGCCCACGATCACCAGAAGCCGTTGGTCATCGCCGCGGAGGATCGCCTTGATCCGCTCACGGGCGCCGCGAACCGTGGCGGCGCCGGCCTCGTCGAGGGGGAGCTCACCATGCAGCAGCGCCGGAGCGACGAGCGGCCGGGTTTCCACCACGTGGAGATCGGAGGTGGGAAGCATGCTGGCGGACCGGGCGTTGCAGACGTGCCAACCACCCTAATGAGGCTGGTCTGCAGCGCTGCTGTGCCATTGATTGTGCTGGTTCACGGGTGTCCTCAGCCAGCCCTGGGCAGCTTCTGCGACGGTTCTGCAATGGTCGTCACCAAAGCCGGGTCCGGTGGCGATTGAGAATGTCGAGACATTCAGACGTCCGGGCTTCCGGCTGACGCCTCCGTTACCCCATGACCGCCGACCCCGCTTTCCTGTCCAGCTACCGCGCCGCTGCCGCGGAGCGCGAGGCGCTCGGGGTGCCGCCGCTGCCGCTCACGGCTCCCCAGACCGAGGCCCTGGTGGCCCTGCTGGCCACCCCCCCGGCCGGTGAGGAGGCGTTTCTGCTGCACCTGCTCTCGGAGCGGATCCCGCCGGGTGTCGATGAGGCGGCTTATGTGAAGGCCAGCTGGCTGAGCGCCGTGGCCCAGGGCAGCGCCACCAGCCCGCTGGTCAGCCCGATCGAGGCGGTGCGTCTGCTGGCCACGATGATCGGCGGCTACAACGTCGGCGCCCTGATCACC
>CAIXOZ010000044.1 GCA_903921295.1 uncultured cyanobacterium
GCGCAGATCGGATCGATCTCAGCGATCATCACGGTGGCGCCGAGGCCGCGCAGCGACTGGGCTGAACCCTTGCCCACATCGCCGTAACCGAGCACCAGGGCCACCTTGCCGGCCACCATCACGTCAGTGGCGCGCTTGATGCTGTCCACCAGCGATTCGCGGCAGCCGTAGAGGTTGTCGAACTTGCTCTTGGTGACCGAGTCGTTGACGTTGATTGCGGGGAAGGGCAGCTCACCGCTGGCTTGCAGCTGATACAAACGAGCCACGCCGGTGGTGGTTTCTTCCGTCACGCCCTGGATCTGGGCCTTGATGCGGGAGTAGAAGCCGGGCTGAGCAGCCAGCTTCTGGCGGATGCTGTTGAAGAGGGCGGTCTCCTCCTCGTTGCTGGGGTTGTCGAGCACCGAAGGATCGCTCTCAGCCTTGGTGCCGAGGATCACCAGACCGGTGGCATCGCCGCCGTCGTCCAGGATCATGTTGGGAGTGCCGCCATCGCCCCACTCGAGGATGCGGTGGGTGAAGGCCCAGTACTCATCCAGGGTTTCGCCCTTGTAGGCGAACACGGGGATGTTGGCGGCGGCGATGGCGGCCGCCGCGTGGTCCTGGGTGGAGAAGATGTTGCAGCTGGCCCAGCGCACCTCGGCGCCGAGGGCCACCAGGGTCTCGATCAGAACGGCGGTCTGGATCGTCATGTGCAGCGACCCGGCAATGCGGGCCCCTTTCAAGGGCTGCTCTGCGCCGAACTTCCGACGCAGAGCCATCAGGCCCGGCATCTCGGTTTCAGCGATCGCGATCTCCTTGCGGCCGAAATCGGCCAGGCCGAGGTCGGCGATCACATAGGAACTGGTGCTCTGCAGGGCAGGAGCCGTGGGGGTGGCCACCATGAAAATGCTCGCTCTTGAGGGGACAGCTCGCTCCCGGCTGGGAGGGCGTGATGGGGATATCTCTGCGGAGACGCCGAGGCTTCGGGCTCGCTAGAACGTCAATCTACAGGGGCCAACGCGGGCATCGCTGGCGAGGATGGAGCAGCCCCGGCCGTCACCTCCGGCCGGACCCCGGATCTCGCCCCACCCATCCCGCGATGCCTGCGCAGCCTGAACGCCATCATCTGGCCGATGCCGAGGCCACTCAGGCCCTGGGCATGGCCCTGGCCGCACGGCTGCACCCCCCCTGCCTGCTGCTGCTGCAGGGCGACCTCGGAGCCGGCAAAACCTGCCTGGTGCAGGGTCTGGCGTCGGGCCTCGGCCTGAAGGAGTCGATCACCAGCCCCACCTTTGCCCTGGCCCAGCACTACGACGCCCCGGGGGCGACACCGCTGGTCCATCTCGATCTCTACCGGCTCGAGCAGCCGGCCGCCGCCGAGGAGCTGTTCGCCCAGGAGGAGGAGGACGCCCTGGCCCAGGCGGCGGTGCTGGCGGTGGAATGGCCGGAGCGGCTGCAACGGCTCCCCCAGGAGGCCTGGCAGGTGCGGCTGGAGCTCCTGGATCCCGACGATCCGGAAGCCGGTCGCCTGGCCACGATCACACCGGCGCCAAGTGCTGACGGAGGGCGGCAATGATCCGGGCATTGGCCGCCGGGAAGGGATACGCATCGAGGTCAGCCGGGTCCACCCAGCGCACCTGCTGACTGGCCAGGGGCTGGGGCTCCCCCTCAAGCCAGGTGCAGAGGTGGACCACGAAACGCAGGCGCTTGTGGCTGTAGGCGTGATCGAGGGTGATCAGCTCCTCATCCACCTGCACCGTGATCGCCAGCTCCTCACGCAACTCCCGAACGATGGTGTCGGCGATCGACTCCTCCGGTTCCTGCTTGCCGCCAGGGAACTCCCAGAGACCGCCGAGCAGGCCCTCATGGAGCCGCTGGTCGATCAGCACCCGACCGGCCCGATCACGCACGACACCAATACCGATCACCTGAAAGGGCAGGGGGGCTGATCTCTCCTTCACGGGGTAGCGGGCAGGGTCGCCGGCAGCGTAGGCAGCGCAGGCCTGTCGCCAGGGGCAATCGCCGCATCGTGGCTGACGGGGGGTGCAGACGCCGGAGCCCAGATCCATCAACGCCTGGTTGAAATCCCTGGGCCGCTGCGGATCGAGCACAGCGGCGCTCAGCCGCCAGAACCGGGCGAGCTGCCGCTCCGGCGGCCTGGGAGCGGCCACCAGCCTGGCCAGCACCCGTCGGACATTGCCATCGAGGATCGGCTCGGGCTGATCGAAAGCGGTGGAGAGCACCCCTGCCGCCGTACTGCGGCCGATCCCCGGCAGAGCCAACCAGTCATCGAGACGCCGCGGCCAGCCGTTCCGATCGTCCGCCGGCGAAGCCGCCGGATCGAAGGCGCTGGCCCAGAGCTGGCGGGCACCCTGATGGAGCCGGCGCGCCCGGGCGTAGTAGCCGAGCCCCTGCCAGTGCAGCAGCACCGCCTGTTCCGTGGCCATCGCCAACGCCTGAAGATCCGGGAAGGCCTCCATCCAGCGCTGCCAGTAGGGGAGCATCACCGGCAACTGGGTCTGCTGCAACATCACCTCCGCCACCCAGACCGGATAGGGATCCAGGGCCTCTCCGGGCCCGGGCCTTGTGCCATCAGACCGGAGCTTCCACGGAATCGCATGGCGCCCGTTGCACTCCCACCACTGGAGCAGACCCAGGCGCAGCGCCTGGATCTGCTCAGGGCTGAACTCCGGCGCTGACCGGGAGCTGGGACCCGCTGGTGCAGCCATCACCGCTTCGGAGCGCTCAGGTAGCCGGTCTGCACGAGAAAAGCAGCGAGGGCGCTGGGAAAATCGGGATAGACGAGCTCAGGGGCCCGACAGCCACCCTGGTCGTCGTAGCCGGCGAAGCACTGACGCAGACCCCAGTCGGAGCGGCGGTCGTAGCGAGCAAGCAGCGTCTGCCAGGCGGCCGGAAACTCCCCGACCAAGGCGGCCGTGGCCACATAACCGGCCAGGAAGCCATTCACCTCCTGATCGGGGGAAACCTGCCGGAACCAGCGGACCATCTCCTGAAAGCGTTGACGATGCAACGGCACGTACTGAGGCTGATGGGTCACATCTTCAAAACGCATGCCCTGCAGCTGCCACAGACGTGGCGGCGGCGCGCTGCCGGCGTAGCTCGAGAATTGGTAATGGAAGCGGTTGTCCACCCCCTCCACCAGAAACGTACCGGTCTTGAGGGGATCGGTGGCCGGCTTCAGGTCACCATCAAAGGGGCCGAGATTCACCTGCTGCCAACGCCGCCCGGTGCGATCGCTGCTGAGCACGCTGGTGGCGTTGCAGCAGTGGGCGCCGCCGGTGAAGGACGAGAGGAGCACCTCCGGATAGGGGTTGCCGCTGTCGAGCTCGACGATCTGGAACAGGCTGCTGGGGGAGAGTCCGCCGTGCTTCTCCGCTCCGGCCAGGCTTCCCACCACCCGGCCATCGACGGTCACCGTCAACTGCGGTTGCAGCACCTGCACCCCATCGGCCTTGGTGGTCACCCGATGGGTGATCACAGCCGTCACCGCCCCACGACGGAGGCTTCCCTCCAGCAGATTCGTTTGCGAATCGAGGCGCAGCACCTGGGAGGGCGGGTCCGGTGGGGGGACCAACCGCGACGGCAGACCACAGGCGGTGAGGCCTGTGGTCAAAGCGAACAACACCGTCAGACGGTGAGGCCGCAGGGCTGCGATCATCCTGCCGCCTCCTCCGCCACCAGTCGGAACCGATCCTGCTCACGGTTGTAGCGGAACAGACCGCAGCTTCGGGTCCAGCTGACGAAGGTTTCAAACACGGCGTCGGCTTCCGGGCCGGTGAACTGCTCATTGAGCAGATCGAGCACCTCATCGCCCTCCACCTCACCGCGGGCGCTGGCCAGGATCGCCTCCTGGATCTGCGCGACCAGGGGCACGTGGTCGATCAGCTGCCGCCTGAGCAGCAGCTGCTGCCCTTCCTCGCTGGCATCCTTGAGCCTCTGGCCCTCGGCGGTGAGCACCAGACGGCCGCCATCCACCTCCATCAGCTCCAGCAGTTCACCGGCATCGAGGATCGGCAGCAGATCATCGAGTTCAAGCACGAGCTCATCGGCCAGCTCGGCCAGGCTGATGCCGCCGGTCTCGGGAACGGTGGCGATCAGATCGCAGACGCCACCCAGCGAAGCGGGGGGCAGAGCCAGGCCCTGGGGCCCGTTCGAGACCTCCGGCGGCGGTGCCGTCGCCCCCACGGGCAGGTCCGGATCGGTCATGTAGCGATAGAGCTCATCAACCAGGACACGGAAGGCCGGTGTCGAATCATCGCGAGGGCGCGGCAGGGGAATGCGTACCTCACCGCGCACCCGCCCGGGATTGGCGCTGAGCAGAACCACCCGGTCGCTGAGCAGCACCGCCTCCTCGATGCTGTGGGTGACGATCACGATCGATCGCGCCGGGAAATTGCTGCCTTCCCAGAGCTCATCAATGTCGCGGCGCAGGTTTTCCGCCGTGAGGATGTCGAGGGCGCTGAAGGGTTCATCCATCAGCAGCAGCGCCGGCTCCATCACGAAGGCGCGCGCGAAACCCACCCTCTGCCGCATCCCGCCGGAAAGCTCCCGCGGGTAGGCCTCAGCGCTGCCCTCGAGGCCGACCATCGCCAGAGCCTTGAGCGCCCGCTGACGCAGCTCCCGCCGCGACAGCCCCCGGGCCTCAAGACCGACGGCGGTGTTTTCGAGCACCGTCAGCCACGGCAGCAGCGCAAAGCTCTGGAAAACGATCGCCACATCCTGATTGACGCCATCCAGAGGATGGCCATCGCGCTGAATCTGTCCCTCGGAAGGAGCAATCAGGCCGGCCATCAGGCGCAGCAACGTGCTCTTACCGCTGCCGCTGCGACCAAGCAGGGCGACCACCTCGCCATCCTCGATCGCCAGATTGACCTCATCCAGCACCGCCACGCGACTGCTGCCGTCGGCGCTGCGGAACAGCTTCGAGACCTGACGCAGGCTGAGCAGGGGATCAGGCGCCATAGCGCTCCTCGGAGAAGTGATAAAGGGGTCGCCAGACAAGGCGATTGATGCCGACAACAAAGACCGCCATCACAACCAGACCGAGGGCCAGCTGGGACTGCTGACCGGCGGCGGTGGCTTTGGCGATGTAGGAGCCGAGGCCTGGGGCCACCAGCCGTTGATCCCCCCAGGTGACCAGTTCCGCCACGATCGAGGCATTCCAGGCGGCGCCGCAGGCGGTGACGGCGCCCGTGATCCAGGTGCCGAACATCGCCGGCAACAGAAAGCGTCGCCAGCCGAGCAGGCCCCGAAGGCGAAACACCTTGGCCATCTCGCGCAGATCGTTGGGGATCGAACTGGCTCCGGCTGTGGCGTTGAAGAGCACATACCACTGGGCGCCCATCGCCATCAACGGCACGCAGCCGATCCAGAACGGCACACCGGTGGCCAGAAAGACAACGGTGAAGAACGGAAAAAGCAGGTTGGCTGGAATGCTGGCCAGCATCAGCATCAGCGGCTGCAACAGCGCCGCCCAGCGGGGCCGCAGTCCGATCGTCACCGCGAGCGGCAGAAAGATCAGGGTGCTGAGGCCAACAACCGCCATCGCCCGACCGAGGGTGAGGAAACCGAGTCCGAAAACCTGCAGCACCTCGCCCGGCCCGAGCTGACGCACGCACTGCTCAAAGGCCACAACCAGACCGACGCCTCCGGCCACGAGCACCAGCTCATTCACCCAGCGGGGATCGGAACGGCGCTGGCTGCCGGATCGGGCGGGTCCACGTCGAGCGCTGAGGCGATTGAAGCGCCGCTGCAAGCGATCACCGAGACCCTGCAGGCCCAGGCCCAGGCGACGCAACCCACCGGACTCCCGCAGGAGGGTCAGAAACCAGGAGCGGGACGGATGGGCTGAAGCGCTGGTATCCAGACGAAAATGCTCACTCCAGGCCACAATCGGCCGCCAGAAGAACTGATCGGTGAGCACGATCAGCACCATCATCGTCAGCAGAGCCCAGCCGACGCAGTCGAGCCGCTCCTGGGCAATCGCCGTGGCCACATAGGAGCCAAGCCCCGGCAGGGTGTAGTTGGCGTTGTTGACGCTGATCGCCTCGCTCTGGGTGGCGAAGAACCAGCCTCCGGCGAAGCTCATCATGGCGTTCCAGACCAGGGGGATGGCGCTGGCCGGCAACTCCAGGCGCACCAGCCGCTGCCAGCCACTGAAGCCATAAACCCTCGAGGCCTCCCGCAATTCGGCCGGAATCGTTCGCAGAGACTGGTGATAACAGAAGATCAGATTCCAGACCTGGCCGGTGACGATCGCAAAGATCGACGCCGCCTCCAGCCCGAGCAGGCTGCCGGGAAAGAGGTTGAGGAAGAACGGCACCGTGATCGCCAGGAAGCCGAGTACCGGCACCGACTGGAGCACATCCACCAGCGGCAGCAGGAGGCGCTCGGCCACCGGCGAGCGGGTGGTGAGTGAACCGACGCCGATGCCGATCAACAGCGACACCGCCAGCCCCAGGAACATGCGCAGGCCGGAGCGGGCGGCGTAATAAGGCAACCGCCACGGGTCGAGATCGACGCCGACCATCGTTGCGGTCGGATGGAAACTGACGGCCATCTGACTGCCCAGACGACTGATCAGCACCACCAGGGTCAGACCGAGGAGCAGCAGCGCCAGGTCCACCAGTAGGGAGCGCAGACGCAGCGGCGCCTCCGAGGCACCGCCATCGCGGATGGGGCTGCCGCGGTTGACACCGGCAGCAGGCAGATCAAACCGGCGGTCCCGCGCCAGGGGCGTCGCCATGACTCAGGTCCCAACCCCTTCATTCTTCCTTCGAGGACGGCAGGGCCAGGGTGCTGGAGCCGACACCTGGCACTGGCAGGGACGGCGTCAGGCTCAGGCCACGACGTAATCGACGACCTGAGCGCTGAGACGGCGCAGACCGTTGAGGCCGTCACGCTCGAGGTTGCGCACCCGATCACGGCTGATGCCCAGGATCCGACCGATGCCCGTCAGGCTCATCGGCTCCTCACCCTCGATCCCGTAGCGCAGCTTCAGCACGCGCCCCTGCAGCTCCGGCAGCTGATCAA
>CAIXOZ010000045.1 GCA_903921295.1 uncultured cyanobacterium
CCTCATCTACCAATCGGAAAAGCAGCTCGGCGAACTCGGCGACAAGGTGGGCGCCGACGACAAGGCCAAGGTGGAGGAGTTCACCAAACAGCTCAAGGATGCGGTGGCCAGCGATGACACCGCCACGATCAAGAGCGTGCTCGAGCAGCTGCAGCAGGCCCTCTATGCCGCCGGTGCCTCCGTGTACCAGCAGGCCGGAGCCGATGGAGCCGCCGCCCCTGCCGGCGAGGCGGGCGGCGCCGGTGCCGACGACGTCATCGACGCCGAATTCACCGAGAGCAAGTGACGTCCTGCTTCTGATCGCCGGGGGCCATCCCCGGCCTGGATCGCCTCAGCCCCCGCCAGGGGGCTTTTTTCATGGCCGCCTGCCGCGCCGCTCTCCCAGAGGGCCATCACACAAAACGATGCATCACCTTGACGCCTGAGAAACGCGATCTAGCTTCGAAATGAAGCATTCATTCCATGACCAGAACACGATTGGCGGCTGTGCTGACGGCCGCAACGCTGTTGCTCGGACCGGCAAGCGCCTCCTGGGCAGAAGCTCCTGCGGCCCATGGTGCCCACGACGCCCATGATTCCCACAATGTTTCAGCGGCGGTAATTGAAGCGCAATCAGCGGAACTGAAGCAAGCGGCCCAGGCAGCAAATTCAGGCCCCCAGTCACCCCGGGATATCAGCAATCCGAAGGGGAATAATCCGATCGTATTCAGCGCCGCCCCAAATCGCGCGACGATGAATCTCTGCAACATCCATTTTCATGGGGCGGCAGAACACAAGGGCGGGGAATTCACCACCTTCATCGGCACGGGTGACGGCCGCGGCCATGGAACCGGCTATCGCTACAACGGCACCCTCAGCGCCGCCGAGCTGAAGCCCATCAGCGAGAAGGTCGGCCAGAAGGAGCATGGCGCACTGCTGCCTGGCAGCACGATTGAAATCCACTTCGTTCACAGCACGGCCCCCGTCAAGCCCGGGCCAACCCTGGGCTCCTGCCTCAGCAAGAGCAACGGCAACCCACAGCTGCGGGTCGAAGGCGTGGTGGCGGTGCTCGTGAATGATCGCAAGGCCGCTGATTTCAACAAGCTGGCCAAGCTTGCCGTGGTCAACGGCTACAACGCTGCCCCGAACATTCCCGACAACCTTGGCAAACCCGTGCTGTACTCGGGATCAACAACTGGCCCCAAATACAACACCATTCCCTCCAATCTTCAGGTGACCTGGAGCGTGCGACCCAAGGTGATCAAAGTCGACATCCTGACCTTGGCCCAGTGGCTTCAGAACAATCCTTTCCAGGAAGACCACGCCCATGGCGTGCGCAACCTCGTGCTTGATCCGGCCCTGCTGGCGCCGATCCAGGTCACCAGGTAAGCCATCGCCCCGCCGGCCTCCTTCAGGGGCGTCCGCCTTCAGGGCAGACGCCCCCACACCTCCAGATAGCGATCCTCCAGGGGGCGCACCTGCAGGGCCAGGCCGGCCTGCAGCAGCTGCCGCTCCACCTCCTCAGGCCGGAACGCCGCCTGCAGGGAGGCGCGGTAATCGCGCTGCAGCACCGGTGGAGCCGCCAGGGCATGGCGCTGCACCAGGAGCTCCACCGCCGCTGGATCCAACGGGCGGCGCAGATCCTTGATCACCACCAGGGCCCCCGGGGCCGCCAGGTGACGGATCGCGTCCCAGAGCACGGCCGGATCGTGCAGGTGATGCAGCAGGCTGTTGCTCACGAGCAGATCGAAGCAGCCAAGCTCGCCGGGCCACTGCGGCAGGGTGGCCATCCGGAACTGCGCTCGGCTGCCGGGGCTGCGGCGCTTGGCCTCGGCCAGCATCGCCGCCGAGCCATCCAGACCCACCACCTCCGCCTGCGGCCATTGTTCGGCCAGGGGGAGCGTCAGATTGCCGGGCCCGCAGCCCAGATCGACGATCCGCCGCGGGCTGGGCGAGGGGACCAACGCGGCCCACAGCTCCAGGATGCGCATCACCGCCGCCTGGTCGCTGCTGGAGAAATCAGCCGCGGCGTAGGCCGCCACCTGCTCCAGCCCCTCCATCAGCTCCGGTTCGCAGATCCGTTCCATCGCAGCAGAGATCAGGCGGTCTCCAGGCATTCCACCACCAGCTCCGCCAGGGCCGGCGCCAGCAGCACGCCGTTGCGGTAGGTGCCTCCCGCCACCACCAGCCCCTCGGCCGGCTGCTGCAGCAGGGGAGCCGGCTGCCCCTCCGGCCGGCCCCGCAGACCCTGCCAGTGCCGCACCACCGCAGCCCGCTGCAGCCATGCAGGCGCCTGGCCGTTGAGGCTGCGCAGACGCTCCAGGGCTTCGGGATCCGCCCGCTGACCGGGCTCCAGTGTGGCCCCGAGCCAGAGGCGCCGGCCGGGCCGGGGCACCAGGTTGATGCCGCACCAGGTCAGGGAACCGGGCCAGCCTTGGGGATCTGGATCCCCGGCCGCCAGCTGCAGCTCCAGAGCCTGACCGAGCACGGCCGCCAGCCGGGGGGCTGGTGAGGCCGCCGCCGCCTCGGGCCAGAGAGCGGCCAGGTTCAGGCCTGCCGCCAGCACGATCCCTGCGGCGCAGCGGCGCTCACCGGACTCGAGATGCACACACCAGTCCCCGCCCTTTCGCTCCAGCCGCCGGGCCGACGCCGCCAGCAGCTCCAACCCCTGGCGCTGGCCGTCGATCCTCAGCTGCCGCAGCGCCACGGCGGGATCCAGCTGGCCATCGCGGGGCGAGTACAGAGCCCCGCAACACCCTGCCGGCAGCTGGGGCGCCAGGGAGGCCAGGCGCTGCTGCGACCAGAGCTCCAGGGGGATGCCCTGGGCAAGGCGTTCCGCCACCAGAACCCGATGGCGCTGCCCCTGATCCTGGTCGTTCGCCAGCAGCAACAGACCCGGTCGGAAGGCCAGCGGCAGACCCCGCTCCTCGAGCGACCGGCGCCACTGATCCCAGAGCGTCCGGGAGCGCTGCCGCAATCTCCAGGCGCGACCGCTGGAGCGATGGAAGACATCAGCCATCAGCAGCCCGAGGGCCGCGTCACTGCCGCTGAGCAGCTGGGGCTGGCCAGAGGCCTGCTCCCCGCGGACGGCCGGCTCTGGAGCGGCCAACCTGGAGGCCGCCGTTTCCGAGCCCGATCGCTCCAGGGCCGGATCGAGCAGCGTCACCCGATGGCCGCGCTGAACGAGCCACCAGGCCGAAGTCAGGCCGACGATGCCGGCCCCGATCACGATCACCGACCGGGGCCTGGGCGCCTGGGCGAAACACTGGTGAGGAGAGTCGCTCACCGTGTCAGGGGCTGGGATCGCAGGCGCTGAGGGGCGCAAGGCGGATCCGTAGCCCCCAGCCCTCAGGCCTGCTTGAGGGCGTCCTGCACCTGGGGCGGCAGCACCTGGGCATAGAGACCGAAATCACGGGCCACCTGGATGTAGGCCTTGCGCAGACGCTCACCATCCTGGAGGCGGGCCGCTTCATCGAGCTGGGCCAGGGCCGCCTTCAGGTTGTCGGCACGCTCCGTGGCTTCAGCGCGATCGGCGGGCAGCAGGCGCTGGTTGATGTAAAGCATCTGGCGACCCACCTCCTGCATCGGACCGTGGATCAGGTTGCGGGTGAACACCCAGTTGCGGTCATTGACCAGGGCGGCCAGATCGGGCAGCCGATCGCGGGCCGCCAGGAAGCCCTCGGCCTGACGCTGGATCACCGCCAGATCGGTGTCGGAGATGGTGGGAGCCTTACGACCCTGGGAGCCATCACAGGCCGCCAGGCCGAAGCAGAGGCACAGGGAAAGACAGAGGACCGCCACCCGCTGAAGGTTGGCGCGCAGTTGGGAGACCAGGGAGAGAACCATGGCGGGCAGGAGGTCGTGGCCCTGACTTTACCGGGAGCCTCCCGGGGCATCGGCACAATGCCTGCAGTGCCTTCACCAGCCGCGATGCCCGGCGCCACCGCGATCCTCCAGATGATCTGCCCCGATCAACCGGGTCTGGTGCGGGAGCTCTCGGGCTGGGTGGCGGCCCAGGGCGGCAACATCGTCCATGCCGACCACCACAGCGACCAGGGGGCGGGGCTGTTCCTGAGCCGGATCGAATGGCAGCTGCAGGGGTTCGGCCTGCCCCGGGAGGCGATCGCCGCCGCCACGGGGGCCCTGGCGGCCAGGCTCGGCGGTGAATCAAAGGTCACCTTCTCCGACGAACGGCCGAGGGTGGCGATCTTCGTGAGCAAGCAGAACCACTGCC
>CAIXOZ010000046.1 GCA_903921295.1 uncultured cyanobacterium
CGGCCGGCTGGAGGTGCCGGCGGAAGAAGGCCAGCTGCAGCTGATCGATCGAGAGGGCGGGGCCGACAGGCGTTGCCGGCGGCAGGGGTTGACCCTCGTTCCAGTTCAGGTGGCTCCAGGGGCCGATCAGCAACTCGGGATCGCCGCCGGCGGCGCGACTGCGCCCCCAGAGATCGAGCACGCCGCGCAGATGGGGGTCCCACCAGCCCCCGAGCAGCAGCATCGGCCGTCGCAGCAACGCTGCTGGGGGATGGTGGATGGTCCACCCGTCGGCGCTGTCGCAGGGACGCTGGAGCCAGGCCCTGCCCATGCCGTCGGGATCATGGCGCTGCAGCAGCTCCAGACCCTGCTCGAGGAAGGTGCCGCGGCTCAGGCTTTGGCGGATCTCGTGCCAGCCGGCGTGATCGCCGCGGCGGGCCAGCCCCTGGGCAGCCAGCTGGAGGGCCCAGCCGAGGCCCAGTCCCCACCAATGGGCGCCGCCTTCGCTCGCCCAGTGCTGCCGCTCATCGAGGCCGCACATGGCCGGCGCCAGACAGTCCGGCAGGGGATCGGGCCCAGGCTGCGCCTGCGCCCCGTGCGACCCGCGTCGGTCCTGCTCCACGGCCTGAGCTCCATCCCCACCGCCGTCATTGAGCAGCTGGGTCAGGCCCTGGTAGGAGAAGCCATACATCCCGAGGCGGCCATTGCTTTCCGGCAGCTTCCGGGCCCAGCGCACGGCATCGGCGCCATCGCGGGCTTCCTGGCCAAAGCCGCCGAAGTGCCCTTCCGAGTCGCCGCGGCCGCGCACGTCCTGAACCACCACCAGAAAGCCCTGGCGCGCGTACCAGTGCGGCGGGGCATAGGTGACGGTGGAAGCGATGCTGCGGCCATAGGGCTGGCGCATCAGCAGCACAGGCGCGGGAGCGCGACCGGCTGGGGGATGCCAGATCCTGCTGATCAGGCGGGTGCCGTCGCGGCAGCGCATCCAGCGATCCTCCACCGCGGCTGGCGAGGCGCTCTCCGGCGCTGCCGGGGCCGGATCAGCGCACATCCGGGCAGTAGAGACCCACCACGTAGGTGGCGACGATTTCGGCATCCATCGGTGAGAGGCCCTGGCGGGAGGCGACCAGGGCGATGCCTTCGCTGGAGAGAGCGGACTGCCCCTGGCTGTTCAGCTGACGGAGGGCGCTGCAAAGGCTCCGGGCCAGCTGGGGGTTCTGCTTGATCGAATCCAGCAGGGGCGAGGCCGCCGGAGCCGGTGTCGTGCTCAGGGTCAGCAGGACCCCAAGCACCCAGGCCGGAGCGTTCACGGGACGGAGGCGTGCCAGGGAGATCATCGCGATCGTGGACGGCGGGGCTTTGCGGGAGCCGGTCGGGTTGACTGTTCCATTCCACGCAGCACGATCGCCGTTGATCGCCGTCGAGGGTCAGTTCCTGGAGCGACCGGTCTGGCGCCGGGCGGCGACGATCCAGCCCTGCAGCTGAACCAGCTGCAACCGGCTCTGTCCCTTCAGCAGCGATCGCTCCAGGCGCTGCAGCCGGCGCAGAAGATCGTCGGGATCGGCCACCGCCAGGCTGGCGACATCGGGGATGCCGCCATGGAGCAGCAGGGCAGCGGCCTCGGCCGGCAGCGTCAGGGCAACGATCAGACGGGCCTGGGCACGCAGGCGGAGGAGCCTGGCTTCACTGGCCGCACTGCTGCGCTGGGCCAGGTGGCGCAACCAGGCGTCGTCGACCGGAGCCAGGCCGGCCCAGTCGTGGATGCCGGCGTCGGCCAGCACGCTGGCCTCACGAAAGAAATGGCGCGGCAGGCCCTGCATGCCTCAGCGCCCGGGTGCTGCCGGGCGAAT
This sequence comes from uncultured cyanobacterium, assembly GCA_903921295.1. Taxonomy (GTDB): domain Bacteria; phylum Cyanobacteriota; class Cyanobacteriia; order PCC-6307; family Cyanobiaceae; genus CAIXOZ01. Next base: position 1,830 of record CAIXOZ010000046.1, read on the forward strand.
GGGCAACTGGACGCTGCCATCGGCCAGGTTCCGGGTCGCCTCCGCCAGCACGACGGGCTGACTGCGGCCGGCTTCCAGGCTGCGGATCTGGCGCAGGCGCACATGCACCAGACCATCGTCGGTCTGGCGGCCGCTGCCCCGGAGGTTGCGGCTGATCTGCTCCAGGCTGGGAAGAATCGCCTCCTCCGCCAGATCCTCGGGTGCGGCGGCCACCACCAGCTCAGCCCCGTTGTCGTAGACCACCGGCAGCACCACGGCGCCCGGAATGGAGACACGCGGGCTGTAGCTGATCGCGAAGGCGGCACAGGAGATGGCCAGCAGCACGGTGAAGCTGGTCACTCCCACCAGGCGGAAGCGGATCCCCCAACGCAGCACAAACGCGACAACGGTGAGCACGGCCAGCACGGCGGAGGCCACACCCAGCCATTGACCGGCCGTGAGCAGGAGCGGATCGGCTGGCATCGGGCGTTCAAACACTGAGATGGCCTCTATATTGCGGCCTCCTCCGGCGCCGTTGACTCCCGGGTGACCACAGGCCGGCTTGAACGGGGTCCTGAACGGGGGGAAGCACCCGGTCCACGTCGTCGTGTCTGGTTCGGCCTGGCCCTGGCCGGCCTCGGCCTGGTCGGTGGGTCGCTGATTCTCAACCGCGAAGTCGAACGCCAGTACCTGCGCCACAGACCGGCTCTTGAGCGCGAGCTGGGTCTGGTGCTCGGTCATCCCCTGCAGCTTGGTGACTACCGGGGGCTTCAGGGTCTGGGCCTGGCGATCGGTCCGTCCCGGGTCGCGGCCTCCCCTCGCGATCACTCCCGCTTCAGCGTCCAGCGGCTGGTGGTCAGCCTCGATCCCCTGGCCAGCCTCCGGCAGGGCCTGCCGGTGCTGCGGCTGGATGTCTCCGGGGCCAGGCTTCTGCTGCGTGCACGCCCTGGTGGTCCGCTCTGGGCCTTCGGCCATGTGACGGGTCCGCCACCCAGGATCGGGGTGCAGGTGCGCTTGCGGGATCCTCTCGACCTCCGTCTCGCTTCCGAGGCGGCCAAACCCGTTCAACTGCGCGGTTGGAGTGATGTCCGCCTCGATCGTGAGCAGCTGGAGGCGGCTCTTCAGGTTGTAGAAGCCGATGGCGGTCGACTGGCGCTTGCGAGCCGTGGCGACTGGCGCCGGTCTCGTTGGCAGGTCAGCCTCAGGCCGCGCCGGCTCGCGCTGGCCTCCGTGCTCGCGCTGCTGCCGGAGCCCACCACGCCTCCCGGCCAGATCAGCGGTCGCCTGGATGGCGGCCTCACCCTGCAGCTGGTCGGCGGACGGCCCGGTTGTCAGGGCCGCCTGCGGCTGTCCGAGGGCCGCTGGCAGCCCGCGCCCTCGGTCCAGACCCTCGAGATTCCTCAGCTGCTGGCCCACTGTTCCCCCTCCGGATCCCCGGGGCCGTCCGCCCTGGCCCTGCGAATCGATCGCCTCGACTGGCGGTATGGGGGCTGGAGCGGGCGGCTGTCCGGAAGGATCGTGCCGCTCCAGCGCCTCGATCTGCGCAGCACGGCTGAACAGAGGCCGCAGCGCAGCCAGCCCCTGGGTGCTGATCAGGTCAGCGCCACCCTGGCCGGCGCCTGGAACGCTCCGAGGTTGTCGGTCCAGGGCCGGCTGCGGCCGCAGACCCTCGGCCTGCCGGGCCGCCGCCCGCTGCCCCTGGCCTTGTCGGCTCAGTTCGTGCCGGGGCCTTCCCTGGGGGTGCGTCAGCTGGACCTGCGCCTGGGGCAGTCGCGCCTGCTCGCCGAGGGACGCCTGGCCCCATCGCTCGCTCTGCGCGGTCAGCTGGACATCCCTGCCGGTGATCTGCCGATCGAACCCCCCTGGCAGGCGGTGGTGCCGCCGGTGCAGGCACGGCTTGTGCTGACGAGCACGGCCCTCCAGCTCGATCAGCTCCGCAGCGGGCCTGTCCAGCTGGCCGGTCAGATTCCTTACCGCTTCCGCCCGGGCGGCGGCTTCGAAACCGGTCCGCTGGTGCTCGATCTTCACATCCGGGAGCTGGATCTGGCCCGCCTCTCACCGGCACTGGGGGTGGATCTGCAGGGACGCCTCAGCGCCGACGGCCAGCTCAGCGGTTCCCTGGGGAATCTGCAGCCTGATCTGAGCCTGTCCATGGTCGCTCCCGGGCTGGGGCCGGTGCGGGTGTCGGAAACCTGGAGCGGCAGCCTGATCCGCGAGCCGGGTGGCCAGCACCGGCTTCTGCTCAATGCCAGTTCGGCGCTGCGCCAGGGACAGTTGCAGGCCCGCTTCGATCGCGACTGGCAGCCGCTGGCCCTGAAGTTGCAGCGCGGTGACGGCTGGCTGGTCAGCAGCCGCTCGGCGGCAGGGTCGGCGTATCCCTACCAGGTGCAGGCCTTCCCCCTGGAGGGCCTGCAGGTTGTTCTTGGCCCAAGACAGCGTCTGCAGCCGCTTCAGGGCAGACTCACCAGCCGAGGTCAGCTTCTGCTTGCCCCCTGGCGTCTGAACGGCCTGTTGACCGTGGACACGCCCTCGCTCCTGGGGGTGCAGCTCGACAGCGCCGAGCTGCGGTACGGACTGAGCAGCGGCCGCTTGTCCATCGGTGGCCTCCTGCAGGCACCCGAGGGTGGCAGTCTCCGTCTGGCGCTGCGGGGGGAGCCGCGTGGGGTCGGGGCCCAAGGCACCACCGAGTGGCGCGGCACCGTGGCGGCCAGGGAGCTCCAGAGCACGTTCTTCAACCAGCTGGCCGCTGCTCTTCCGCTCTGGAACGGTGAGGCGCTGGAGGGGCAGGGGCGGGCCGGCGATCTGGGCACCCTGATGATCGACACCCTCGGCCGCAGCCTCGGCGAACAGCTTCAGGCCCTGATCGAGGCGAGGGAGCGCCTGGAGCAACGTCAGCAGGCTTTGAAAACCTCCCGGCGGGGGCTGCGTCTGGATGATCTCCGCAGCCGGGTTGATGCGGATCTGATCTTCTCCACGCCGCAGCGTCATCAACTCTGGGTGGATCTCACCGCCCGTGCCCATCTCTGGATGCCGGAGGACGATCGGGACATGGCCCTGACCCTGGAGCCCCTGGTGGCCAGGGTGCGGGGCCCACTGGCTGATGGTGGGGGGGCCTTCTCGTTTGAGCGCCTGCCCCTGTCGCTGCTGGCGCTGCTCACACCGGTGCCCGCGAACCTTCGCGGTTATCTCGCTCTGCAGGGGCGCTATCTGCTTGGTCGAGGTCTGCCGGATGTCAGCGCCGATCTCAGCCTTCAGGATGCCGCCGTCGGTGCGACCTCCCTCATCCTGACGCCGGCGCAGCTCCGCCTTGACCGCCAGGGCCTCTGGCAGGTGAAGGCCTCCCTGCAATCGCCCGGGCGGCCCGGCAGCCTCGATCTGGTCGGCCAGATCCCCCTCGATCCCCGACGCCATGACCTGAAGGTGCGGATTCAGAGTCGCAATGACGGCCTGCGCTTTCTCACCTCCCTGGCGGGTCAGGGTCTGTCCCTGGATCAGGGCAGCGCTGATCTGCTGCTGTTGCTCCGGGGCAGTGTCGCTGAACCGCTGGCCAACGGCGTGCTGCGGGTCGATCAGGGCCAGCTCAGGATCGCGGACCAGACGATCAGCGATCTCAGGACTCTGGTGGTCTTCGATTTCAATGCCCTCGAGGTTCAGGCCCTCAGCGGTCGCATCGGCCGTTCCGGGGCCTTCAGCGGTCAGGGTCGTCTGGGATTGGTGGAGTGGTTTCCGCAGTCGCAGCCCCTTCAGATCAGCCTCCGTGCGATCCCATTGCGCAGCTCGCGTCTCGAGGGCCAGCTCGATGGAGCACTCACGATCACCGGCAGCCTGCGGGAGCCCGGGATCGGCGGCACGCTGCAGCTCAGCCGCGGCCGAATCCAGGCGGAGCCCGGTGAACTGGCCCGGCCCGATGGTTCCGGCGGGGCCGTACCGGTCACGTTCCCGCGACTGCTTGAGCAGAACTGGTCCTTTGATCAGCCGCTGCGGCTGTTCGGCTCGGAGGTGGAGAGCGACGCCGGCGAGTCGCTCCGCGCTGCGATCCCTCTGCTGCCCCAGGTCAGCCTGCGGCGGCTGTCGCTGCGCTTCGGTCCCGATCTGCGCATCGTCGTGCCGGGACTGGCCAACTTCACCACCGGCGGCACCCTCCTGATCAGCGGCCGTCTCGATCCCTCCCTCCAGCTCTCCGGGGTGGTGCGGTTGCTCAACGGTCGGCTCAACCTCTTCACCACCAGCTTCAGCCTGGACCCGGATTCCCCGAATGTGGCCGTGTTCACGCCGTCCCTGGGGCTGATTCCCTACGTCGACGTCGCCCTGCGCACCCGCGTGTCCGACACGGTCAATCTGGGCCGACTCCAGTCGGGCTCCCTCACCTCCTGGGATCTGCAGTCGAGCAGCACCCCGCTCGATCAACTGCGGTTGGTGCGGGTGACGCTGCAGGCCAGTGGCCCCGCCGATCGCCTCGTCGATCAGATTCGTCTGCGCAGTTCACCGCCGTTGCCCGAGGACCGGCTCCTGGCCCTGATCGGCGGCAATTCCCTCGCCGGTCTCAGCAGCGGTAACGCCGGCACCGCCCTCGCCACCGTCGTCGGCCAGACCCTGCTCAGCCCCCTGGTGGGGTCGCTGACGGAAGCGTTCGGTCAGCGCTTCAGCTTTGCTCTGTATCCCACCTATGTGGCGCCGGCGGTGACCAGTGGCGATCCGGGCCGCTCCGGAGGGGTGCCGTCGGAACTGGTGCTCGGCTCCGAGATCGGTCTCGATCTGAATGATCGTGTCAATCTGTCGGTGCTGGCGGCCCCCAACCGCTCCGATATCCCGCCCCAGATCACGGTTCGCTACCAGGCGAATGATCGTCTTGGTGTCCAGGGGGCAGTCGATGGCCAGGGACGCTGGCAGACTCAGCTTCAGCTCTATCTGCGGTTCTGAGCTTGACGTCTGCGCAGGGGCCGGCCGGTCGGCAGGTGATCGGTGTCGATCTCGGGGGCACGGCGATCAAGCTCGGTCGCTTCGACGACAGCGGGCAGACCCTGGCCGCGCTCGAGCGGCCGACCCCCAGACCCCAGATGCCCGGGGCCGTGGCGATGGCGATCGCTGAGGCGATTGAGGCGATTGATCCCGGCGCTGAGGCTGCCGCCATCGGCATCGGTCTGCCTGGACCTGCCGATGCCGCGGGTCGGGTGGCCAGGATCGCCATCAACCTGCCCGGCTGGCTGGAGGTTCCCCTGGCCGACTGGCTGGAGCCCCGGCTTGGCCGTCCCGTGGTGCTGGCGAATGACGGCAACTGCGCCCTGCTCGGTGAACTCTGGCTGGGGGCGGCCCGTCAGGCCAGGGATGTGGTGCTGCTCACCCTCGGCACCGGCGTCGGTGGTGGCGTCGCCCTCGACGGCACCCTCTTCCGTGGTCGTAACGGCGCGGCCGCCGAACCCGGGTTGATCAGCCTTGATCCAGAGGACGGGGCCCCCTGCAGCAGTGGCAACCGGGGCTCCCTCGAAAGTTTCTGCAGCCTCTCAGGCCTGGCAAGGCTCAGCGATCGTCAGCCGCGGGAGCTGATCGAGGCCGCCGCCCGCGGAGAGCCCGAGGCCCTGGAGATCTGGCGCCGCTATGGCGTCCGTCTCGGTCAGGGACTGAGTTCCCTGATCTACCTCTTCACTCCGGAGCTGGTGCTGATCGGCGGTGGTCTCAGTGCGGCCTGCCCCTACATCCTCCCGGCGGCCCAGGCGGAGGTGGAGCAACGGGTGCTGCCGGTCAGCCGTGAGGGGATGCGTCTCGGCCAGGCGGCTCTGGGCAACGGGGCCGGTGCGCTCGGCGCCGCCCGGCTGGCCCTCGATCACCTCGCCGCAGCGGGCGGGGACCGCTTGGGATGATGGAGCGATGACCACCACTGTTCCCGAACCCTCGGCAGAGCTGCTGCAGCGGGCTGCCCAGGTGCGCCAGGCCGCCATGGCCCTTGGCCGTTGCAGCGATCACGAGCGCCGCCAGGCCGTTCTGGCCATGGCTGCGGGCCTGGAGAGCCAGAGGCGCCAGATCCTGGAGGCCAACCGCCTGGATCTTGAGGCCGCGGCCGCCGATGGTCTGGCTCCTGCTCTGGTGGCCCGGCTGCGGCTGGATGACGCCAAGCTCACCGCTGCGATCGAGGGCGTACGCCAGGTGGCGGTCCTGGAGGATCCGATCGGTCGCCGCCAGTTTCACTCTGAGCTCGACCAGGGTCTGGTGCTGGAGCGGATCACGGTGCCCCTCGGGGTGCTCGGGGTGATCTTCGAGGCCAGGCCGGATGCGGTGATGCAGATCGCCTCGCTGGCGATCCGCTCCGGCAATGGTGCACTGCTCAAGGGGGGGCGTGAGGCCACCCGCAGCTGCACAGCGATCACCGCAGCCCTGGCCCACGGCCTGGAGGGAACGGCGGTCTCGCCCGCAGCCCTGGCCCTGCTCACCTCGCGCGAGGACAGCATGGCCCTGCTGCGGCTGGAAGGCCTGGTGGATCTGATCATTCCCCGGGGCTCCAACGAGCTGGTGCGGTTCATCAAGGACAACACCCGTCTGCCGGTGCTCGGTCATGCCGATGGTCTCTGCCATCTCTATGTCGACCAGGAGGTGAACATTCCTCAGGCGGTGGCGATCACCCTCGATGCCAAGACCCAGTACCCGGCGGCCTGCAACGCGATCGAGACCCTGTTGGTGCACCGTCAGGTGGCGGGCGCCTTCCTGAAAGCAGCGATTCCGGCCCTGGAGGCGGCGGGTGTGGAATGCCGCGGCGATGCCGAAGCCTGCGCCCTGGGTGTGACCATGGCCGCTGCCGAGGCGGACTGGAGCCTGGAGTATTCCGATCTGATCCTGGCCGTGAAGGTGGTGGACAGCCTCGAGGATGCCCTCGATCACATCGCCCGCTATGGGTCCCGCCACACCGAGGCGATCTGCACCACCAATCAGACCACCGCTGACCGCTTCCTGGCCAGCGTCGACAGCGCCGGGGTCTATCACAACTGTTCCACCCGTTTTGCCGATGGCTTCCGTTACGGCTTCGGCGCCGAGGTGGGGATCAGTACCCAGACCCTGCCGCCCCGCGGTCCTGTGGGACTGGAGGGTCTGATCACATACCGCTATCGCCTGCGTGGTGATGGTCACATCGCCGCCGATTACGCCAGCGGTCAGCGCCAGTTCCTGCATCGATCCCTGCCCTTGTGAGTCCCGTGTCCGAAGGCCGATCGGTGGTGCCCAGCGACCGCATCCTGGTGCGGCGGCTGCGGCTCTGGGCCCACGTGGGGGTCCTGCCCTTCGAGCGTGAGCGCGGACAGTGGTTCGAGCTTGATTTCGAGCTGGCGCTTGATCTTGCGC
>CAIXOZ010000047.1 GCA_903921295.1 uncultured cyanobacterium
GTCGCCTGAGGACCCAGGCTGGCGGTACCGGCCTTCTCCAGCAGGGCCCGTTGCTCGGCCACGGCAGTGGCGAGGTCGGCGGCCGCCTGACGCGCCAGGCCTGAAGCACGGCTGAAGGCGAGCTCTGCCGCCTGCATCGCCGTTTCGGTGACGACCGGAGCGGACGACTGCGCCGGCGCGGGATGGTGGCTCGATCCGCACACCGGACACGGCTGATCAGGAGCCAGAGCAGCGGCCAGCTGCGAGGCCATGCCGGCGACCTGGCCATGCCGGCACTCCAGCAGCAGCACCTCGGTGCGGCGCAGCTCCGCCTCCGCCTCGGCCTGGGCCTTCGCCCGTTGCTGCTGACGCCGATCGGCCTCAGCCAGCGCCGTCAGGGTCCGGGCGATCTCATCCGCCTCCCGGGCCGCCCGCTCCAGACCATCGAGCTGGTCACGGGCGCTGCAGGCCCGCTGGTGGGCCTCAACCGCCTGCTGGCGCACGACCTGAACGCCTTCGAGCGCTTTCAAGGCCGAGGCCATCGCCCGCCGGGCCTCATCCGCGAGCCGATCGGCCTCGGCCGCCGCCGCTGCGGCCTGCCTGGCCTCAGCGGCCTTCCGGGTCAGGGCGAGCCATTCGACCCGGCAGGCGGCCAGGGCACTGCGGACCTCCGCCAACGCCTCCGGATCCGGACCCCCCCGCAGATCAAGCGCCAGCACCGGCGCCGGCAGCCCGGGACCCTGACGGCGGGCTCGGCGGACCCCCTCGAGCTGCACCTCCAGCCGGCGGCTCAACGCCTGCAGGGCCATGGAGGCCCTGGCCTCGGCCTCGAGGCTGGCGCGCAGGGCCTCGGCCCGCTCCGCCTGCTGCAGGCGCTGGCGGTAGGCCTCAACCACCTCCTGCTTCGCCTCGAGTTCCTGCAACCGGCTCTGCGCCCCAGCCCGGCGATCCCATCGGTCAGCCTGCCGCTCCCTGGCGGCCAGGGAGGCCTGGGCCGCCTCCATGGCGGCGACGGCCTCCTGCAGGCGTTGACGGCTCAGGGCCAGCACGGCGGCCATCGCCGTCTCGATCTGATCAAGGTCCGCAGGCAGTGGCGTGGCGGTGGCGTCCGGCTCGGCATCACGCTCCGGGGCGAAGGCACTCCAGACCTGAAGGATCTGGCTGCGCAGCACCTCCTGGCTGCGGTTCTGTTCCGCCAGGGTGAGGCGGGCCGATCGGGCCCTGTCCTCCAGCCAGAGGCTGGCCTGCTCGTAGTGCACCGTCTCGAAGAGCGTCTTGAGCAGGGCTTCACGCTCCTCGGCCCGGGCCCGCAGCACCTCGGCAAACCTGCCCTGGGGCAGCAGGATCACCTGGCGGAACTGGGTGGCACTGAGGCCGACCAGCCGCTCCACCGCACGGCTCACCTCCGTGCTGCGGCTGGCCAGCGGCTGCGACTCGGAGCCCTGCAAGCGGAACAGGGCCGCCTGGGGCGCTTTTTCCGTGACCCCGTTGCCACGACTCTTGGGTGCGGTGTAGGCCGGGGAACGCTCGACCCGGTAACGGGCGCCGGCGCAGGAGAAGATGAGCGTGACCCTGGGCACCGCCGAGGGGCCGGCATGGTCGGATTTCAGCGAACGCGGCGGCCGATCCCCGGACACCTCGCCGTACAGCGCGAAGGAGAGGGCATCGAGCAGGAAGGTCTTGCCGGCACCGGTGGTGCCATGAATCAGGAACAACCCCTCCTCGCTGAGGGTGTCGAAATCGATGTCGGTGCGCTCGGCATAGGGGCCGAAAGCCTCGATCCACAGCTGGTGGGGTTTCATGCCTCGCCCCCAGCGGCCCCCGCCTGCAGAGCCTGCCGCAACAGCTCCCGCTCATCCGCCTCGGCGGGCCGTCCCTGTTGATCGGCGTAGAAGGCCAGGGTCAGATCCAGCGGCGACAAGGCCTCGCGCACCTGCTGGTTGCGTTCGCTGGCGCTGGCCCGCACCAGCTCCGGCGGCCGGTGGCGCAGCTCGACCGCATGGGGAAAGCGCTGGCGCAACCGGGCCATGGCCTGCATCGGCAGGGTCTCATCGGTGAGAACCGCCCGCACCCAGGCGGCTTCGGCCGGCGCATGGGCAGGATCACGGCAGAGTTCCTCCAGTCGGCCCTCGATCGTGCGCAACGGCCGTCCCACCTGCAGGGGCACGATCTCGACCCGCGCTTCACCGCTGGTCGCGAGCTCCACGATCCGGACAGACTTGCTCTGGTGCTGCTCCGAGAAGGAGTAAGGCAGAGGGGAACCGGAATAGGCGAGACGCGGCCCATCCAACTGCTGGGAGCCATGCAGATGGCCAAGGGCGACATAGTCGAAGCCGGCGAAGCGCTGCACTCCGACCCGATCGATCTGGCCCACGGTCAGCTCCCGCTCGGAGTCACAGCCTTCACCGCCGGCCACAAAGGTATGGGCCACCACGATCGAACGCACCCCGGAGCGGCAGCACAGGTCGGCCCGAACCCGGTGTAGGGCCAGGCCGGTGACCTGCTCGTGGCTGATCCGCTCCCTGGCCTCACTGACGATCGAGGCCTCAGGCGACAACGACCGCAACGTCAGCCCATCAACGGCAGGATCGAGATAGGGCAGGGGATAGATCGCCACAGCCTCTCCGCCCCGGCGCGGCGCCACCAGCACGGGTTCGGCGCAGCGGCGGACATCCCCGCGGATCGTCACGCCGAAGCTGGAGAGGAGCGGGTCATAGATCGAGACCCGCACATGGGAATCGTGGTTGCCGGCGATCGCCACCACACCGATGCCGGCATGGCACAGCCGGGCCAGGGTGTCGTTGAACAACTGCACCGCTTCCGCCGGCGGAATGGCGCGGTCGTAGAGATCGCCGGCGATCAGCACCGCATCAACGTCGGCCTCGATGGCCAGCGCCACGATCCGATCGAGAGCAGCCGCCTGCTCCTCGAGCAGGGAAGCGCCATGGAACGGCCGGCCCAGGTGCCAGTCCGAGGTGTGCAGACACCGCATCAGATCAGGGCCGGGGACGGCTGGCCCACCGCAGTGTCTCCATTGTGCCGGGGGGATCTGGTCAAGCGACGCCGAATCACCGACGATGATGCCCAGGCCGGCGCAGGGGCCCCGACCGACGGGTTCAGGCCTCCTCAGCCCGTTGGGCTGCGCCGAAACGCCTACGTCCATCCCGCGGGGATCGATGCCGGTGACCACGACCCACAGCCGCCGCCGGGCCCTGCAGTGGTTGATCGCTGGTTCGACAGCGATGGTCCTCCCCGTGATGGCCGGTCCTGGCCGATCCCGACCGGGCGCCGGCCGAGCTCCCGCCGCAGCCGCCCGGCCCGGCCCTCCCCCGGCAGCGGCGGGAGCTCCGATGGCTCGGGTCGAAACGGTGCAGGAGGTGCTGTGGGGCCGGACCGTCTCCGATCCCTATCGCTGGATGGAGCGGAATGACGATCCCGACTGGGAGCCCTTCCTGAAGGGGCAGGCGACCCACGCCCGGGCCGTTCTGGACGCGATTCCGGGTCGCGCCGAGCTGGGACAGCGGATCTCTGCACTCTCCGCAGCGGTCCCCCGCGCGGTGAAGATCGTCAGCCGAGGCAGCTGGATCTTCTACGAGAGCCGCCCTGCCGGCGAGGACAACTTCAGCCTGTTTCTCCGCAACGGCCCGAGGGCCCGCGAGCGGAGACTGCTGGACCCGAGCGGACTGTCGGAAGCCGGCCAGCACCGCTCCATCGACTGGTGGGTGCCCTCCCCAGATGGCCGCCATATCGCAGTGGGCCTGTCGCTGGCCGGATCCGAGAACTCAGTGCTCAGGATCCTCGAGGTCGCCAGCGGCACGTTTCTGCCCGAGAGCATCGACAAGACCAACAACGCCTCGCCGAGCTGGCTTCCCGATGGCTCAGGCTTCTTCTACAACCGCCTCGCCCCCGGCCCCAAACCGGGGGATGCCGACGCGTTTCTCAACAGCGCCGCCTGGTTGCATCGTCTTGGGACGGATCCGGCCAGCGATCGCCTGATCCTGAAGGCCGGCCTCGATCCGCTGCTCGGAGGCACAGCTGAGGAGTTCCCGCTGATCGAGACAGCCGCCGATTCGGAGCTGGTGCTGGCCTGCTTCAAGGGTGGCGTGCGCAACGACAACGCCTATTTCGTGGCGCGCCGGAAGGAACTCCTGGCAGGCCAACCCCGCTGGCGACCGCTCTGCACGCTTGCGGATCAGGTCAGCCGGGTGGTGCTCGCGGGAGACCATCTCGACCTGCTGAGCACCCAGGGCGCCCCGAACGGGCAGGTGCTGCGCGTTCCTGCCGCCGCTCCGGACCTGGCCAACGCCAGGGTCGTGGTGGCGGCAGGTCCGTGGGTGATCGATGCGATCGAGTCCGCGGCCGACGGTCTGTACATCCGCGAGATGCGGGGCGGATACAGCGGCCTGCGCCGACTGCATCGCAACGGAAGCCTTCAGCGCATCGAGCTTCCCTTCGAGGGTTCCGTGAGTGCGCTCGCTGCCGATCCCCTGACCCCTGGGGCCTGGTTCATCGGCGAGAGCTGGCTGGTGCCCCCGGCCTGCTTCCACTGCAGCGCCGATCAGCGCAGGGCCAGGCGGGTGGATCTGGTGGGACCGGTGCGGCTCAGGACCTCGGACTATGCGGTGATCCGCAGTGTCGCCATCGCCCGCGACGGCACACGGGTGCCGATATCGATCGTGGCCCGGCGTGGCCTGAAGCGCGATGGCAGCCATCCCACCCTGGTGGAGGCCTATGGGGCCTATCAGGTCGCCTGCGAACCCTGGTTCTTCAACGGGAGGCTGCTGGCCTTCCTGGAACGGGGGGGAGTGTTCGTCACCGCCCATGTGCGCGGTGGCGGCGAATTCGGCCGGCCCTGGTGGCTGGCCGGTCAGAAACAGACAAAACCGAACACCTGGCGGGATCTGATCGACTGTTGTCAGGCCCTGATCCAGGCAGGGTGGACCAGCCCGGCGCACCTGGAGATCACAGGCACCTCCGCGGGTGGGATCACCGTCGGTCGGGCGATGACAGAACGACCGGATCTGTTTGCGGCGGTGATCTCCAATGTGGGCCTCTCCAATCCGCTGCGGGCGGAATTCTCTGAGAACGGCCCGGGCAACATCGACGAATTCGGCACGATCAGCGATCGGGCTGGATTTGAAACCTTGCTGCAGATGGATGCTTACCAGGCCGTCCAGCAGGGGGTGCGGTACCCGGCGACGTTGCTGACCACCGGCCTGAATGACGTCCGGGTGTCACCCTGGCAGGTCGGAAAAATGGCCGCCCGGCTCCAGAGCGTGGCGGCTCCGGACCGCCCCGTGCTGTTGCGGGTGGAGGAGAACGCCGGCCATGGCCTCGGCTCGACCCGCAGCCAGATCGATGCCGAACAGGCGGACGCCTATGCCTTTGTCCTCTGGCGCACCGGACATCCACGCTTTCAATCAGGGCGCTGAATCGGCTCCAGCCCCGGCCGGGATGCCGAGGGGGAGCCAGAGGGAAAGCCTCGCTCCATGCCCACCGAAGGTTCAACAGAGGCGCTCAGAGGCCAGGGCTGCTCTGCATGATGCCCCCATCGGCAAAAATCGAGGTGGCCGTGATGTAGCTGGCGGCATCGCTGGCCAGGAACGCGACCACGGACGCCACTTCCTCGGGCTGGGCCATCCGCCCCATGGGAATGGCGGCATTGAGCCTGGCCAGCAGCTCAGGGTTGTGCATCGTCGAATCGTTGATCGGCGTGGCCACGGCACCCGGCCCAACATTGACGATCGTCACCCCATGGGCCGCGAGCTCAACCCCAGCCGTGCGGGTCAACATGCGAACGCCCCCCTTGGCCACGCAATAGGGGGTGTTATTCGGCATCGGCCAATCCTCATGAACCGAGGAGATATTGATGATTCGACCCCCACCACCCTGGGCGATCATCTGCTTGGCTGCGTACTGCGTGGCAAAGAAAACACCGCGCAGGTTGATATTAAGAACCTTGTCATAGTCTTCTGGAGTTGTATCCAGGATCGAGGCGCGGGTTTCAATACCAGCATTGTTCACCATCACATCAAGGCGACCGAACCGGTCCACCGTTGTATCAATCAGTCGCTGAAGATCCTCAAGCTTGCCGACATCAGCCTGAACCCCAAAACTGCAGCCTCCGAGCTCACCGATTTCCACTTCCATCGCCTCGGTGACTTCAGAATGGGAGCGGTAATCGATGACAACCTTGGCCCCGAGTCGGGCAATGCGTTCAACGATGGCTTTGCCAATGCCGCTGTTCCCGCCGGTGACAACAATCACCTTGTCCTTCAGGAGGGTGGCGAGGGTAGCGTTGGCGTATGGATTAGTGGTAGTCATGAAGAAATTCGGTTGCAGCAAAGGCCTGGTCAGACCTTAGACACTGCATCCTGATCTGGCAGCGTCGTTGTTACTGACCCGATCCACGGCGTCGACTTGCAGGACGTCGTGGCACAGCTGTTAACAACAGTGCACACAAACACAGATGACACGGCCCAGGATTTCACTAAGTTGCGATGAGGCTTCCATTGTTGTGACCAACACCGTGGCTCATCCCCAGTCGGACTCAGCAACAGCAGCACCAGCCGTGGCCAACTGGCATGTCTGGACCGATGCAGAAGGCATCAGCTGCCAGAGCCGTGGCCTCGTGGATGGATTCCAGCTCAACAGCATCAGCGCAGGAGCCTCGGCCCAGTGGATCGGTCCCCGCAGCCACGGGCCGATGAGCGTGCTGTTCACCGTTCTGCCCCCGGGTTGGCAGGGCGATTGGCATGAAAACCCGGCACCTCAGTGGATCGTGCCGCTGAGCGGACGCTGGGGAGTGGAAACGATGGATGGCCAGAAGGTGGAGATGGGCATCGGTGAGGTGTCCTTCGGCGCCGATCAGGCACCAGCGAACAGAACGGCCAACGTGGCCAACGTTCCTGGACCGTGGGCGATCAAGCCGCCGTGCTGATGCTCGTGCAGTTCGGTCCGGAGATAGCCGCGCCGCCCATTCCCCGATGACGCGTGCTCAGGCCTGGCCGTGACCAGGGCCTGAAGCTCCAGCCCCCCTGCCCTCTCGTCGCCCTGACCATGGTGATGGCCCGACCCTCATCCTGCACCGAGAGCTACGACCCCCGCTTTGAGCGCCTGGTGCTCTTCAATGCCGAGCTTGAGCTGCTGGCCGAAGGCTTCCGCTGGCTGGAAGGTCCTGTCTGGTTTGGTGACCACGACTGCCTGCTCTTCAACGACATTCCCTCAAACCGCACGCTGCGCTGGAGCGAACGCCATGGCGTGACCACCTTCCGGGAGCCCTCGGACTTTGCCAATGGCCAGACCCGCGATCGCCAGGGGCGCCTGATCAGCTGCCACCACCGCACGCGCTGTGTCAGCCGTCGGGAACATGACGGGAGCGTAACGATCCTGGTCAGCCAGGCCAACGGCCGGCGCCTGAATGCACCCAATGATGTGGTGGTCAAAAGCGACGGCTCGATCTGGTTCAGCGATCCCCTCTACGGACTGCTCAATGACTACGAAGGTGGGCGACAGCCATCGGAGCAGGGTCCGGCGCTCTATCGCCTCAACCCCGGCAGTGGCGAGGTGACGGTGGTGGCCAGCGACTTCGACGGTCCCAACGGTCTGGCCTTCTCGCCCGATGAACGGCTGCTCTATGTGGCCGAATCCGGCGCCGCCGGAGCCGCTGAACCGCGTCAGCACCTGCGGGTGTTCGAGGTGGGCGATGACGGCCGTTCCCTGAGCGGCGGCGAGCACTTTCACACCATCCATCCAGGCTGGGCCGATGGCTTCCGGGTCGATGAGCACGGCAACCTCTGGTGCGGTGCCGCCGATGGCGTTCACTGCATCGCCGCCGACGGCACGGTGATCGGCAAGGTGCTTTGACGTGGACCCCGGCAATCGGTCCAGGGTGAATGAGAGTCCTCATCCGGCCAAACTGGGCCGGGGACTTCACCATGAAACGGACCAGGCACACAGCAGAGCAGATCA
>CAIXOZ010000048.1 GCA_903921295.1 uncultured cyanobacterium
CAAGGCCATCACAGGCGCTGCCACCCTTGAAGAGTTTGTCTCAGCACTGGAGAAGCCAAGACGCATTCTGATGATGATCAAAGCTGGAGATGCGATCGATTCGATGATCGATCTGCTCTCACCGCTGCTCGAAGATGGCGATCTGTTGATCGATGGTGGCAATTCTCTCTACACCGATACGGAACGCAGGGTGGCAGCCCTGGAGAGCAAGAGTTTCGGCTTCATCGGCATGGGCATCTCCGGCGGTGCCAAGGGTGCCCTGGAGGGTCCGAGCATGATGCCCGGAGGCACGCGTTCCGCCTACGACGCCATCGCCTCCCTGGTGTCCACCATGGCGGCCAAGGTCAGTGACGGCCCATGTGTCACGTACATCGGCCCCGGTGGCGCCGGACATTTCGTCAAAACGGTTCACAACGGCATCGAATACGGGATTGAACAAATCCTGGCTGAGGCCTACGACCTGATGAAACGCAGTGCCGGCCTCGATGGCACGGCCATGGCCGAGGTGCTCAGCCAGTGGAATCAGCTCGAGGAACTCTCCTCCTTCCTGGTGGAGATCACCGAACTGTGCCTGCGCACCAAGGATCCGGACGATGGTGCCGACCTTGTGGAAAAGATCGTCGATGCAGCCGGTCAGAAAGGCACCGGTCTCTGGACCGTTGAAAGCGGCCTGCAGATGGGGGTGCCCGTGCCCACGATCTACGCGGCCCTCAATGCTCGGGTGCTGAGCTCGATGCGCGAGGAACGCCTCAAGGCAGAGTCGATTCTCCAGGCCCCTGAAGCGACGGCCCCTGTACCGATCGGTACTGCGGAGGAGGGCTGCCCCGCTCTCCGGGATGCCTGCATTCTGGCCAGCATCGCCAGTTATGCCCAGGGCATGGCGCTGCTGGTGGAAGCGTCCAGGGAGCACGATTACAACCTCAACCTCTCCGCGATCGCCCAGATCTGGAAGGGCGGTTGCATCATCCGGGCGCGTCTCCTGCAGCGGATCCAGAACGCTTACAACACCAATCCGGATCTGGCCAACCTGATGATTGATCCCTGGTTCGCCGAACAGATCAACAGCCGGCTGCCATCCCTCCGCGCCGTTGTTGCTGGCGCCGCCCTGGCCGGCATCCCTGTGCCCTGTTTCAGCAGTGCCCTCGACTACATCGACAGCTACCGCAGCGGCCGCCTGCCTCAGAACCTCGTCCAGGCGATGCGCGATTGCTTCGGCGCCCACACCTATGAGCGCACCGATCGCAGCGGCAGTTTCCACACCGAGTGGATGGTCTGAGGATGACGCACCCCACCCACCGCCTTGTGATCGCCAGCGATGGCGCGGATCTGGCCCGGCAGGCGGCGGAAACGATCGCTTCCTGTCTCGATCTCGCCCTCGCCCAGCGCGATCGTGCCCAGCTCGTTCTTGCGGGGGGTGGCACCCCAAAAGCCTGCTACCAGAAGCTCGGTGCCGTCCATCTCCCCTGGGATCGGATCGATGTGCTGCTCGGCGATGAGCGTTGGGTCCCCGCTGATCATCCCGACAGCAATGCCCGGATGATTGAAGAAAGCCTTCGCCAGCAGACCGCCGCTCGTCACGCGCGGTTTCACCCCGTCCCCACCGATGCCGACACCGTTGCCGAAGGATGCCGGCGTTATGCGGACCTGCTGCGACAGCTGTGCCCAGGGGATCCACCGATCCTGGATCTGGTGTTGCTGGGGCTCGGTGACGATGGTCATACCGCCTCGCTGTTTCCAGGCACCGCCGCAGCAGCCAATCGCCAGGATCTGGTCGTCGTGGGCGAAGGCAAAGGCATGGCACGGGTGACGATGACGGCGCCACTGCTCAGCGCGGCCCGCCAGGTTCTGTTCCTCGTCAGTGGCGCCGGGAAGCAGCAGGCCCTGAAGCGCCTGCTGGATCCGCTGGAATCGGCAGAACGGACACCGGCAAGGCTTGTCCAGACCCAGGCGACCATCCTGGTCCTGGCGGATCAATCAGCGGCCGAAGGCCTTGATGCCTAGGCTCCTGTCGGTCCCTGGATACGCCATGGCTGCTGCTGCCGACACCGGAACGCCACTGATCGCCGGTGAGGATTTCGCCGGCTGGGGCACCCTCGACGACACGATCATGGGTGGAAGCAGCCAGAGCCGCTGCAACGCTTCTGCGGACGGACTGCACTGGTCCGGCCTTGTGGTCAGCGAGGGTGGCGGCTTCATCAGTTGCCGCTCACCACAATGGCGGCCGCCTCTCGATCTCTCCAGAGCGGAGGGACTGGCGCTGCGTCTGGTCGGGGATGGGCGCCGCTACAAGATTGCTGTGGCCTGCGCCGACCTGATCACCGGCCTCAGCGCAGGCCTGCCTGGCGGACTTCGCTGGGTCCTGGGTTTCGATACGCAGCCCTCGGAAGAGCAGACGATTCGCATCCCCTTCGCCTCGCTCACGCCCAGTGTGCAGGCGCGCCCGCTCGGGCTCCCCCTGCGTTTTCAACCGAAACGGATCGAACGGATCCAGCTGCTCCATTCCCGGTTCGATGATGATGGTGGCACCAACCCCGGCTACCGCGCCGGCGAGCTGAACCTGCTCATCCGGTCGATCACCCTGATCTGAGCATGAACTGGGGCACGGACGGCCGTGAGCTGGGAGATGGCGCCGACCTGAGTCCGGTGCCCGCCGGGCCCGCACGGGATGCGGCCATCGCTGCCGCTGCGGACCTTTGCCTGAAGCCCTGGCGTCATGCCGTGCTCCCAGTGGGCTCCCAGCAGGACAACAACGGGGAGATCCATGTACGCCTGGAAGCCCGCTGTTCCCAGGGAGAACGCCGGCCAGATCATGATCTCGAGCTTGAGATCTATCGCAGCGGCAGGGATCTGCATGTGATGGTCAGTTGGTGCCAGCCTCCCGAACGCCCGATGCTCTGGCACGGACGTCATCCGGTCTGGATGGATGGCAGCCAGGGCCAACGCTGTGAACGACCGCTGGATGGGGCCCCGCTGGAAGCCCTGGCACGGCGACTGCGCGCCCTGTTGCTGGATTGATCCGGAGGTAGGTGTCAGCCCAGCCTCCGTTGCATGGCGATGGGGTCCAGTCGTCGGGGCAAACCCCGCCGGGAGATCAGCCGTGGAGGGTCAGAGCGGGCCCTGGTCGGTGACAGCGCCCTTGCTGCTGCTGCTCACCAGACGGGCGTACTTGCCGAGCACACCTGTTCGATAGCGCGGCTCTGGCTGGATCCAGGCGGCGCGGCGACGGCTGAGTTCGCCGTCCTCAACGTTGAGCTGGATCAGCAGCTGATCGGCATCGACCGTGATGCTGTCGCCTTCCTGAACGAGTCCGATCGTGCCTCCCACGGCCGCTTCAGGAGCCACATGTCCCACCACCAGCCCATAGGTCCCTCCGGAGAAGCGACCATCGGTGATCAACGCCACCTTGTCACCGAGGCCCTGCCCGATGATGGCCGCGGTCGGACTCAGCATTTCGCGCATGCCTGGGCCACCCACCGGGCCTTCGTAACGCACCACCACGACATCGCCGGCAACGATCTGCCCGGCAAGAATCGCCGCCAGGCAGTCCTCCTCGCATTCGAACACCCTGGCCGGTCCGGTGAGCACCGGTGTTTTGACCCCGGAAATCTTGGCCACGCTTCCCTCTTCGGCCAGATTGCCCTTGAGCACTGCGAGGTGCCCCTTGGCGTAGAGAGGGTTGCTGAGGGGACGGATCACATCCTGATCCGCGGCTGGTTCCGAAGGCACTTCCGCCAACACCTCACGCAGGGTCTTGCCCTCAACCGTGCGGCAGTCACCGTGGAGCAGGCCCGCCTCGAGCAGAAGTTTCATCACCTGCGGGATCCCACCGGCGGCATGCAGGTCAGTTGTCACGTAGCGGCCGCTCGGCTTGAGATCGCAGA
>CAIXOZ010000049.1 GCA_903921295.1 uncultured cyanobacterium
GATCTCTCCAGTGCTTCGGGGAGCAGGGTGTGGTTGGTGTAGGCCAGGGAGCGGCTGGTGATGTCCCAGGCGTGATCCCAATCGAGGTGCTTGTCGTCGATCAGCAGCCGCATCAGCTCGGCCACGGCGATCGCCGGATGGGTGTCGTTGAGCTGCACGGCCCAGTGATCCGGGAATTCACTCACCGGCAGGCCCCGCTGTTCGAGGCTGCGCAGCATGTCCTGCAACGAACAGCTGACGAAGAAATGCTGTTGCTTCAGCCGCAGCCGCCGACCCTCATCGGTGCCGTCGTTGGGATAGAGCACCTTCGAGAGGGTTTCGGAGCCCACCTTCTCCTCGACGGCGCCGTAGTAGTCGCCGATGTTGAAGGCGTAGAAGTCGAAGGATTCGGTGGCATCCGCCCGCCAGAGCCGCAGCCGATCGCAGGTGTTCACCCGGTAGCCCAGGACCGGCACATCGTGGGGAATGCCGATCGCATGCTCATCGGGAATCCAGCGGACCCGGTAATTGCCGCTGTCGTCGCGATAGCTCTCGGTGCGGCCGCCGAAGCCGACGAAGCAGGCCTGATCCGGGTGGGGAATCTCCCAGGGCCACCCCCCCTTGAGCCACTTGTCGGTGATCTCCACCTGCCAGCCATCACGGATCAGCTGGTCGAAGATCCCGAATTCGTAGCGGATGCCGTAGCCCGTTGCCGGGATCTCGAGCGAGGCCAGCGATTCCAGGTAGCAGGCCGCCAGACGACCGAGACCGCCGTTGCCGAGACCCGGCTCCTCCTCCACATCGAGGATCTCCTCGAGATGTTCCACCCCGAAGCGCCGCAGGGCATCGGTGGCTTCCTGCTGGATCCCCAGCATCAGCAGGTTGTTGCTCAGCTGCGGGCCGATCAGGAATTCGGCCGAGAGGTAAGCCACCACCCGGGTCGGCGTGGCCCGGATCGCTTCGATGCCCGCCAGGTAGCGGGTCATCAGCCGATCGCGCACCGCATAGCTGAGGGCCATGTAGAGGTCATGGCGGGAGGCCGTGGGGGCGAGTTTTCCGAGCGTGTAGAAGAGGTGCTCGGTCATGCCATCGAACACATCCGTGGCCGTCAGGCCACTGCGATCGGGATCGGCGTAGCAGCCGGGGGTCGGCAGCCGCAGGTTCAGGGGTTGGGCCGGGTTGTTGTGCATCAGGCCACTCCAGGGATGGGGACGCGGGGGCTGCTCCAGCGCCAGCTGGTGATCGCGGGATCATCCATGCCGTGCTGGTGGGCATGGTGGCGGTGGCTGAGGATCTGGTCCTTCATCCGCTCCTTGATGTGGGCGGCGCGGGAACCGAGGCCCTGAACGCGATCGATCACATCGATCACCAGGCTGAAGCGATCGATCTGATTGTTCATCGCCAGCTCCAGCGGGGTGTTGATGTTGCCTTTTTCCTTGTAGCCGCGCACGTGGAAATTGTGGTGATTGGTGCGCCTGTAGGTGAGTCGGTGGATCAGCCATGGGTAGCCATGAAAGTTGAAGATCACCGGGCGATCGGTGGTGAACAGGCTGTCGAAGTCGCGATCGCTGAGACCATGGGGGTGTTCGCTGGGCTGGGTGAGGGCGAACAGCTTCACCACATTCAGCACCCGAACCTTCAGGTTCGGGATCTCGCGGTGCAGGATCTCCACGGCTGCCAGGGTCTCCTTGGTGGGGATATCGCCGGCGCAGGCCATCACCACGTCCGGGGCGTCAGGCACACCATCGCCCTGGTCATTGCTGGCCCAGCTCCAGAGGCCGATGCCCTTGGCCACATGTTGCCGCGCCTGCGCCAGGCTGAGGTACTGCAGGTGCTTCTGCTTGTCGGACACGATGATGTTGCAGACATCGGTCTCCTGGAAGGCCTCCTCGGCCACCGCCAGCAGGCTGTTGGCGTCCGCCGGAAGATAGACGCGCACCACATCGCCGCTCTTGTTGCCGGCCAGATCGATGAAGCCCGGATCCTGGTGGGTGAAGCCGTTGTGATCCTGGCGCCAGACGGTGCTGGAGATCAGGCAGGTCCAGGGTCCGATCGCGGCGCGCCAGGGGGCATGCAGGCGGCAGGACTCCAGCCACTTGGCGTGTTGATTGAACATCGAGGCGATCACTGGCGCGAAAGCCTCGTAGGTGTGGAAGAGGCCGTAGCGACCGGTGAGCAGGTAGCCCTCCATCATTCCCACGAGGGTGTGCTCCGAGAGCATCTCCACCACCCGGCCATGGCGGGCCAGTTCGCTGCCGCCGCGGCCATCGACACCGTCGTCTTCCGGCAGCAGGGCATCAAGCCAGACCTTCTTGCTCACCGCATAGATCGCCTGCAGACGGTTGGAGGCCGTTTCATCGGGCCCGAACACCCGCAGGCTGTCGGGGTTGCGCTGGATCGCATCCCGCAGCAGCTCCCCGAGCACGGCTGTGTTCTCGTGCTCCACCTGTCCGGGGGCCGGCACCGCCACGGCGTAGTCGGTGATCGCCGGCAGCCGCAGCGAACGCCGCAGCAGCCCGCCGTTGGCGTGCGGATTGGAGCCCATCCGTCGGGTCCCCCGGGGGGAGTGAGCGGCAACGTCGGGTCGCAGGGTTCCGCCCGGATCGAACAGCTCCTCGGGGCGGTAGCTGCGCAGCCAGGCGTCGAGCAGCGCCAGCTGGACAGGATCGTGGCGGGGATCGGGCAGTGGCACCTGATGGGAGCGCCAGAAGCCTTCCAGTCGTTGGTCACCGAGCGCTGCCGGTCCGGTCCAGCCCTTCGGTGAACGCAGCACCAGCATCGGCCAGGTGGGACGGCGTTCATCGCCGCTGCTGCGCGCCTGCCGGCGGATCGCCAGGATCCTGGCGATCGCCCCATCCATCGCGGCGGCCATCTGCCGGTGCATGGCTGCCGGTTCGCTGCCCTCCACCAGGATCGGCTCCCAGCCATAGCCGCGCAGCAGGCTGGTCAGCTCCGCCGTCGGGATCCTGGCCAGCAGGGTGGGATTGGCGATCTTGTAGCCGTTCAGATGCAGCACCGGCAGCACGGCGCCATCGCTGATCGGATTCAGGAACTTGTTGATGTGCCACGAGGTGGCCAGGGGGCCGGTTTCGGCTTCGCCATCACCGACACAGGCCAGGGCGATCAGCTCCGGGTTGTCGAACACCGCGCCGCAGGCGTGGGAGAGCACATAGCCCAGTTCGCCCCCCTCATGGATCGAGCCAGGGGTTTCGGGGGTGCAGTGGCTGCCGATGTGGCCGGGGAAGGAGAACTGGCGCAGAAAGCGCGTCAACCCGTCGAGATCGCCGCCCTTGTCGGGATAGATCTCGCTGTAGGAGCCATCCAGCCAGGTGGGAGCCAGAACTCCCGGAGCTCCATGCCCCGGCCCCGACAGATAGATCATGTCGAGGTCGTGGTGGCGGATCACCCGGTTGGCGTGGGCCCAGAGGAAGGCCTGGCCTGGGCTGGATCCCCAGTGGCCCAGCAGGCGGTTCTTGATGTGCTCCGGGCGCAGGGGCTGCAGCAGCAGGGGGTTGTCCTGCAGATAGATCATCCCCACCGCCAGATAGCAGGCCGCATGCCACCAGCGATCGAGCCGGTCGAGCTCCGGCGTGAGCGGGTCGGGCGATGGGCCGCTGACGGTCATCCAGACAGGAGGAGTCAGCTCAAACGTATCCACGGCAGCAGACCTCGTCTGGGAGGGGCCTGGCTTGTCAGGATCTGAACACCACCGCTTCGGTGAGCCCTAGGGTCAGGCTTAAAGCACCGTATCCATGGTCGATCCGGCTCTGGCTCCAGCGCTGCCGCCCGAGGTCGGGGCCCATGCGCTGGAGATGGCCTCCACCCTGCTGCAGGTGGGTGCCTTCGTGGTGATTTTTCTGGCGGCCCGGTTGCTGGCCGAGGTTCTGGTGCGCCTGCAGCTGCCCACGATCCTCGGCGAACTGCTGGCCGGGGTACTGATCGGCAGCTCCGGCCTGCGGTTGATCCTGCCGCCCGAGGCCCATGGGGTGGTCAACCAGGCCTGGTTGCAGCTGATCGGCCGGCTCGCCGATGTGCCGAGCGATCAGGTGGCCCTGCTCTATGCCAACAGCCAGTCGATCCTCCAGGCGGTGGCCACGATCGGCCTCTTCGCCCTGCTGTTCCTCACCGGTCTTGAGAGTGAGCTCGATGAACTGGTGGCGGTGGGCGGCCAGGCGGCCAGCGTTGCCCTGGCGGGGGTGCTGTTGCCCTTCGCCGCCGGCACGGCCGGTCTGATCGCCCTGTTCCAGGTGGAGCTGATCCCGGCGGTGTTCGCCGGTGCCTCGATGACGGCCACCAGCATCGGCATCACCGCCAGCGTCTTCAGTGAGCTGTCGATGCTGCGCACCCGCGAGGGTCAGATCGTGCTCGGTGCCGCCGTGCTCGATGACATCCTCGGCATCGTCATCCTGGCGGTGGTGGTGAGCCTGGCCAGCGGTGCCGAGCTCAGCGTTGGCCCGATCGTTCGGCTGCTGCTGGCGGCGGCCCTGTTCGTGATCGCCGCCCTGGCGCTCAGCCGGACGGCAGCGCCCCTGTTTGATGCCGTGCTCGATCGCCTCAAGGCCTCCGGCGGGGTGGTGGTGGCCGCTTTCGTGGTGTTGATGAGCTGTTGCTTCGCCGCCACCGCTGTCGGTCTGGAAGCCGCCCTCGGTGCCTTCGCGGCCGGTCTGATTCTCAGCAACTCCCGCCACAGCGAAGCGATTCATACGGCGGTGCAGCCGCTGGTGTCGCTGTTCGCCACGATCTTCTTTGTGCTGATCGGTGCCGGCATGGACCTTTCCGTGCTCAATCCGGCGGATCCCGCCAACCGCAGCGGTCTGGTGGTGGCCGCCTTCCTGCTGGTGGTGGCGATCGCCGGCAAGGTGGCCTCGGGTTGGTTGTTCCTCTCCGGCGAGCCCACCAACCGTCTGGTGGTCGGCCTGGGAATGATGCCCCGCGGCGAGGTCGGACTGATCTTTCTCGGTCTGGGCACGGCTGCCCATCTGCTCACCCCCGCCCTGGAGGCGGCGATTCTGCTGATGGTGATCGGCACCACCTTCCTGGCCCCGGTGCTGCTCAAACTGGTGTTATCCGGTGGTGAGGCGCTTCGTGACTCTCAGGCAGGCGCTGGCTGACTGGGGCCTGAGCTGGCAGGGCTGGCTCGACCATCGCCGCGGTGAGTGGTGGCTGCTGGCCCAGCTGCTGCTGGTCGCCCTTCTGACGTTGCTGCCCCCCTGGCCGTCGCCCGGCTCCATGGGCTTCGCCTGGCCCTTGCCTCTGTTCCTGGGGGGCTGGTTGCTGGTGCTGGTCGCCCTGGTGCTGGCGTTGCTCGCGCTCTGGCGCCTGGGGCCCAGCCTCACGCCCCTGCCTGATCCCAAGCCCGGGGCTCCCCTGGTGACCTCCGGCGCCTATGGCCGTTGCCGCCATCCGCTTTATCAGGCCCTGGTGCTCGGAGGCCTGGGCTGTGCGCTGGCCTGGCCGAGCCTTCTGCATCTCCTGCTCACCGCCGCCCTGGCGGCGGTGCTGGCCGGCAAGGCTCGTCGCGAGGAGCGTCTGCTGATCGAGCGCCATCCCGATTACCTCGCCTACCGCTCCCGCACCCCGGCGATCCTGCCGCGCGTTCCCGGTCTCGACTGGCGCACTTAGGAGGGCGGTGACGGCCGGTCGGCCAGGCTCCAGAACAGACCGGCCAGGGCGGCCATCAATCCCAGGCTCGTGCCCCAGCTCGGCCCGAGGGCCCAGCCGATGCCCACATTGGTGATCGCACCGACACCCAGGGCCAGCAGCACACTGCTCAGCAACAGCACCAGTTGCTGCTGCTCCACAGGCAGCCGGCCATCGGCCAGCACCTGTTCGAGGCGGGCCAGCGGGGCACTCAGGGGCACATAGAGCGCGAGGGCCCAGAGGGCCGTGCCGGGGAGCAGGACAGACCAGTCGGGGTGCAGCACGGGGGTGGGGCCGGCAACGGAACAGTGGGTGGTCTCCCTAGCATCGCCGGCTGTGACGCCGACCGTTGAATCCCGTGCCTGAGACAGCCTGCGTCGCGGCGGCTCCCTGGACCTTCGCGGGTCATCCCGTGCACAGCCTCGTGCGCGCGCCGGAGCAGCCGGTCGGTCCGGCGATCCTGCTGGTGCATGGCTTCGGGGCCTCCACCGACCACTGGCGCTTCAACATCCCGGTGCTGGCGGAGCGCCATGAGGTGCATGCCCTCGATCTGCTCGGCTTCGGCCGCAGTGCCAAGCCTGCCGGCCCCGACTACGGCGGTGCCCTCTGGCGCGACCAGCTGGTGGCCTATGTGCGGGAGCGCATCGACCGGCCGACGGTGCTCGTGGGCAATTCCCTCGGCGGGTACGCCTCCCTGGCCGCCGGGGCCGCCCTTGGATCCGAAGCCGCCGGCGTTGTGCTGCTGAATGCGGCCGGGCCCTTTCAGGAGGAGAAGCGCGAACCCACCGGCTGGGGTGCCATCGCCAGACGCACGATCGGCGGGGCCCTGCTCGGCAGTCCTGTGCTGCAGCGGCTGATGTTCGAGAACCTGCGCCGTCCGGCGACGATCCGCCGCACCCTCCGTCAGGTGTACATCGACAAGACCAATGTCGATGAGGAGCTGGTGGCCTCGATCCGCCGCCCCTCCCTCGACCCGGGGGCCTTCGGCGTGTTCCGCACCGTCTTCGATTTCCCCAGTGGTGAGCCGCTCGATGCCTTCTTCTCGGTGCTGCAGGCTCCGGTGCTGCTGATCTGGGGCCTCAGGGATCCCTGGATCAATGCCGCCGGCAGGCGCTCGCTGTTCCAGCGCCACATGCCCGCCGGCAGTGAGGAAGTGGTGCTGGATGCCGGCCACTGCCCCCACGATGAAGTGCCGGCCCGGGTCAACGCAGCGCTGCTCGACTGGCTGGCCCGCCGCTGAGCCCCCCGGAGCCGGAGGCCGATCCTGAAGCTGATCGGTTCTGGTCTGGCTACGGTCGGCGCCTGAGCCTGAGGTGGCCATGGCCCTGTCCCTGGAGAACGCGCCTTACGCGCACTGGCAGTTCCGCCATCCAGGCAGCGGTGATCTGCTGCGGGTCGTGCCCGAGCGGGGTGGTCTGGTCACCGGCTGGCGTTGCGGAGATCAGGAGCTGCTCTATTTCGATGCCGAGCGCTTCCGCGATCCTGCCCAGTCGGTGCGCGGCGGTATCCCGGTGCTGTTTCCTCTCTGCGGCAACCTTCCGTCGGGGCAGGACACCCTGCCCGGGGCTTCGGAGCCCCTGGTGCAGCACGGCTTCGCCCGTGCCATGCCCTGGACGCTCGCGGCCCTGGCCGAGGGCGACGGCATCGCCCTGACGCTCGAATCCACCCCGGCCACGCTCGCCTGTTTCCCCTGGCCGTTCCGGCTGCAACTGGCGTTGCGCCTGCAGCCATCAGCCCTGGAGATCACGGCCCTGATCAGTCACCTGCACCCTGCGGCCGTCGACCCTGGGGCTCGCCCTGCAGCCGGGCCGATGCCCTTCAGCCTTGGCCTCCATCCCTACCTGGCCACCTCCTCCCTGGAGGGTCTGCGGATCAGCGGACTGCCCGCGAGCTGCCTCGATCAGCGCACGATGACGACCGCCAGCACCGACGCCCAGCTGGCCGAGCTCGCCGCTGGCATCGATCTGCTGGCCGGGCCCGCCGGCACGGTGCGACTGGAGGATCCGGGGGCCTCCCGGGCCATTGCCCTGGAGCTGCACGCTCCCCTCGATCTGGCGGTGCTCTGGACGGATCCACCGCGGCCGATGCTCTGCCTGGAGCCCTGGACCGGCCCGCGGGGCTCTCTGCTCACTGGCGATCGCCTGCTCAGGCTCGGCCGCGGCGAGACCCTGCGCCTGCGTTGCACCTACCGCCTCTCGCGCCTCTGAGCCCGGGCCCGTCGGCTCAGAGCAGGGTCTGGGGGTTGACCCCCGGCAATCGACCGCGCGCCAGCTGCTGCAGCGGATCGAAGGAGCGTTTCACCGCTTCGATCCACGGGCGGGAGGCGGCGTCCTCCCAGGCCGGCAGCCGCTGGCCCGCCGGTTGACGCAGCACCGTCAGGAAGCCGCCGTGCGCGTTGCAGTGGCGTCGCAGCTCCTGGACCCGATGGCCCGGGAGGGCGGCGGCCGGAGCCTGCAACAGGCCCAGGCCGCTGCCGGCTTCGATGACGACGGCCTGCCCGTTCAGCTCCTGCAGCGTCAGCAGGGAGGCGGCTTCGGACGGACGCACCGCCAGGCGCAGCAGCCAATCGCCTTCGCGGCGGCTTTCGGCCTCCCGCACCAGCCGATCCAGGCTGTCGGCAGCGAGTGCTGCCGGCTGCAGATCCCAGCCCTGGGCGAGGGTTGTCACCGCCTGCACCTGCTCATGCAGGGCGGCGTCGCTGATGCTGCTCAGGCTCAGCAGCAGGCCATGCCCGGCCGGGCGCTGCAGGCTGGCTTCGAAGCTGGCCGCCAGGGCGGGTGACCACCAGTCGAGGCGCTCCGGGGTGAGGCTCGAGCGCAGCAGGGCGGCGCTGAAGGCCTCCAGGCCCTGGAGTCCGCCGCTGATCCAGAGGCCGCGCCGCTGCGGGGGCCGCGGCTGGGTGCGCAGCGTGACGGCGGTGATCAGCCCCAGGGACCCCCAGCTGCCGGTGAACAGCCGCATCAGGTCGTAGCCGGCCACGTTCTTGA
>CAIXOZ010000050.1 GCA_903921295.1 uncultured cyanobacterium
ACCCTGATGAGCTGCGTGCCCAGCAGGAAAAGGAATTCTGGGCGCAGCGCGATCCGATCAAGCGCCTGGCCGCCCATCTGATCGAGCACAACCTCGCCACCACCGACGACCTCAGCTCGATCGAGAAGGAGATCGATGCCGAGGTGGCCGATTGTGTGGAGTTCGCCCTGGCGGCCCCGGAGCCGAAAGCCGAGGAACTGACCCGTTACATCTGGGCAGACGACTGAGTCTTCGGTGGCGGTCCGGCAGGATCGCCCTGCCCCGGATCATTCCATCCCAAACAGCCTGTCGAATCCGGTGAGGGTTCCAACGGTGCAGCCCCGGGCGGATCTGACCCGCCCTCAGCCGCCAGCCTGGCCTCAGAGGGTGGGCTGGATCCTCTTGGTCAGATGGCGCAGTTTGCGCAGAGCCTTCAGTTCCACCTGACGCACCCGCTCGCGTGAGACATCAAGCTTGCGGCCGATCTCGGCCAGGGTGTGGCGCTCCTCGCCTTCCAGGCCGAAGCGGAGGTGCAGCACCTCCCGCTCCTGGTCGGTGAGATGGCTCAGCCATTTGCCCAGCTGCTCGTGGTGCATGCCGCGCTCGACCCGGTCGAGCGGCTCCTCGATCGAGAGGTCGGCGATCAGATCACCGAGAAAGCTGCGGCCTTCCTCGCCGTTGATCGGGGCATCGAGGCTGGAGGTGGTCAGGCTCTGGCGCAGCAGCGAATCGAGCTCGGAAACCGGAATGTTCATCGCTTCGGCGATCTCGCCCCGCGAGGGCATCGCCCCCAGCTTGTGGGCCAGATCAAGGCTCACCCGGCGCACGGCCGTCAGGCGCTCGCTCAGGTGCACCGGCAGGCGGATCGTGCGCGACTGGCAGGCGATCGCCCGGGTCATGCTCTGACGGATCCACCAGAAGGCGTAGGTTGAAAATTTATAGCCTCGTGTTGGATCAAATTTTTCAACCGCCCGCTCAAGTCCGAGAGATCCTTCTTGAATTAGATCAAGAAGTTCAAGGCCTTTCCCTTGGTATTTCTTCGCAACACTGACGACAAGCCTTAAGTTTGCCTTCATCATTCGCGTCTTGGCTCGGCGCCCGACACGGATGGTTTTGCGCTCTTGGTCGTTGGCTTTGTCTTCCTCTCCTGCTTCCAGGAGCAGCATCATCGCCTGCACCTGATTGCCGAGTTCGATCTCTTCGGCGGCTGTGAGCAACGGTTCGCGTCCGATCGAGGCCAGATACCAGCTGATCGGATCTGTGCCTCGGCGGCGACTGCTTTCGCCGCTTTTGAGATTGGAGGTCGTCATCGACCCCTCCATCGAAGTCTGTTGACTGTCCTATGGAACTGGGGTGGAAGGCAGTTGCTTCAGCAACCCTTCCGTTTTCTCTTGCGAAGATCAAAACATTTCAACCTGGCATTGCGTTTAAACGTCGCCGTCGCTGAGCGCTTCAGCCACATCCATGGGCGTCACCGCCCAGCCTCGCTGCCCACTGGCCTTCAGGCCTGCACAGGCGTGCTCCAGGGCGGCAGCGGCCAGAAGGGCGGCCAGGGAAGGATCCAGTCCGGCAGGCGCAGGGCTGACCCCGGGAGCCTGACCCCCTGGCCGGGTGGGAGCGTTGCGGCCGCTGCAGCCGGCCGCCGTCTCCTCAGCCCGGGCCTGGAGCGCCGCCAGGGCCCTGGCTCCACAGCCGGCGGCGTAGCCCGCCAGCACATCACCCAGGCCGGTGCGGGCGCTGCGGGCATCGGCGCTGCCGAGTTGCCAGATCCTTCCATCCGGTGCCGCCACGAGGCTGCGGGCTCCTTTCAGCAGTACCGCCGCCCCGGACCGGGCGGCGGCGATCGCCGCCGCCTCAAGCGCCGTCGCTTCGATCAGATCGGGGAACAGGCGCGCGAATTCCTGGCGGTGGGGCGTCAGCCAGGTCGGGCCCTGGCGACCCCGCAGCCAGCCTTCCCCCTGCCGGGCGGCGAGGCGGTTGAGGCCATCGGCATCCAGCACCAGCAGCCCGCTGAAGGTCTGCAGCCAGTCCCAGGTGGCATCCTCGTCGGCTCCGGCATCTGCCGGTTCCTGGCCCAGCCCCGGTCCCACCAGCAGGGCATCGAGGCGCTGATCGCGGCTCCCGGCGTGGGTGCCCCCGCCGCCCCCAAGCCCGCTCAGGCGGCTGCTGCCATCGGTGGCCGGCGCCAGGGGTGGATCGATCAGCAGATGGGGCGCCTGCCGCCACAGACCTTCGGCCAGTGCCGACGGCAGGGCGGCCCGGATGCTGCCGCAGCCGCTGGCACTCGCGCCGGCCACCGCCAGCGCCGCCGCACCGGGATAACGGCCACTGCCGGCCGCCAGCAGCAGCCGGCCCCGTCCGTATTTGTTGGCAGCCACCGGCAGCGCCGGCCAGGGTGCCGTGGCCCGATCCTGCGGCCAGAGGATCCGGGCGGGCGGCCCTGGAAGCTCCGCCACCCGGGAGGCGGGGCACCCCAGATCGATGCGCACCAGCGCCCCGACCCAGGCCAGGGCGCTGTCCTGGACGAGTCCCTGCTTGATCAGCCCGATCGTGTGGGTGCAGAGGGCGGCGGCGGCGGCGGTGCCCGTGAGCCGGCCCGTGTCCGCACACAGGCCGGTGGGCACATCCACCGCCAGCAGCTGCCTGGGACGCTGCTGCTGCCGTTGCCGCAGCAGCGTTTCGATCGCGTCCCCTGGTCTGCGGCGTTGGCCGCTGCCGAGCAGCGCATCGATCCAGAGCGCCTCACCCGAGGGCTCCGGCTCGGCCTCCAGCTCCGGGATGCCAAGCCAGAGGGCATGGCG
The DNA here is from genome assembly GCA_903921295.1 of uncultured cyanobacterium. Lineage (GTDB taxonomy): Bacteria > Cyanobacteriota > Cyanobacteriia > PCC-6307 > Cyanobiaceae > CAIXOZ01. Next base: position 2,781 of record CAIXOZ010000050.1, read on the forward strand.
CCGGTGCGTTTCGGTGAGGGGCTTGTGACGCTCGAACGGGCTCCAGATCCTGGTGTGGATGCCCGCCAGGTGCAGTTCACGGGCCACGACCAGTCCATCGCCGCCGTTGTGGCCCGGACCCACCAGCACGAGGGCGCCCGTGCGCCGCAGCCGCTCGCCGTGGTCCTGAAGCAGGCGGCGGCTGACCGCCAGGGCTGCTTTCTCCATCAGCGCCGCCACCGGCAGGCCGCTGGCGAACAACCGCTCTTCGAGGGCCTGCATCGCCGCGGCGCTCACCAGGCGGTGGTCGGCATCGTTGCTGGGCCAGCCCATGGCTCTCCTGGCGACGGGCCCTGAGGCTGGCCCTGCGGTCCATGATGGAAACATTCCCCTGTCCTGACCCATCGGTGGTCAGGTTGTTGCGGTTGGCTTCTTCCTCGGTGTCCTCTCCCACCTCGACGGCAGCGGCGACCACGGCCGGTGCCGAAGCCCTCGATCGCCTGCGCCAGCTGGAGGGGGAGCATCGGATCGCCGTCGGCCTGTCCGGTGGTGTCGACAGCTCCCTCACCGCCGCCCTGCTGGTGGAGGCGGGCTGGGAGGTGGAAGGGTTGACGCTCTGGCTGATGAGCGGCAAGGGCGCCTGCTGCGCCGAAGGTCTGGTCGATGCCGCCGGGATCTGTGAGCAGCTGCAGGTGCCCCATCACGTTGTCGACCATCGCCAGCACTTTCAGGAGCAGATCGTCTCCTTTGTGGTTGATGGCTACGCCGCCGGCGTCACGCCGCTGCCCTGCTCCCGCTGCAACCGAGCGGTGAAATTCGGGCCGATGCTGGCCTGGGCCGAGCAGGAACGCGGACTGCATCGTCTGGCCACCGGCCATTACGCCCGCGTCCGCCAGGCGGCTGCCGGTGCGGCGCCCGGAGCCCGTCATCGCCTTCTCCGGGGCCTCGATGCCCGCAAGGATCAGAGTTATTTCCTTTACGACCTGCCCCAGGAGGTGCTGGGGCGGCTTGTGTTTCCGCTTGGGGAGCTGAGCAAGAGCGACACCCGGGCGGAGGCGGCGCGTCACGGTCTGCGCACAGCCCAGAAGCCCGAAAGCCAGGACCTCTGCCTGGCCGATCACCACGGCTCGATGAAGGCCTTCCTCGACGCCTATCTGCCGCCCCGCGCCGGCGAGATCGTGCTGGCCGATGGCACCGTGCTCGGCTCCCACGACGGCATCGAGCACTTCACGATCGGTCAGCGCACGGGTCTTGGCGTTGCCTGGAGCGAGCCGCTGCATGTGGTGCGTCTGGATGCCGCCATGAATCGGGTCGTGGTGGCTCCCCGCTCAGACGCCGGTCGCAGCAGCTGCGTCGTCGGCGCGATCAACTGGGTGTCGATCGAGCCCCCGACCACGCCGATGCCGGTGGCGGTGCAGGTGCGCTACCGAAGCGAGCCCGTGGAGGCGCTGCTGACCCCCTGTCCGCCGACCGAAGCCGACCATCAGGCCGGGCGTCCCCATCGGGCCCGGATCGACTTCGCGAGCG
>CAIXOZ010000051.1 GCA_903921295.1 uncultured cyanobacterium
CGCCTGGCCGGAGTGAGCGATGCTGGAATCACCCTGATCCGCTCCGATGGCGCCCCTGCCTCCGCCTGAGCCCGCCCGCCTGCTGGAGACCGAGGCCTCCCTGGCGGTGCGCAAGCTGCGTTTCGAGCGCAACCGTCTGGTGCTGCCGATGGGTGTGGAGGGCACCTACGGGATGGTGCGCCATCCCGGGGCCTCCCTGGCGGTGCCGATCCTCGATGACGGCCGGGTGGTGGTGCTGCGCCAGTACCGCTTCGCCGTGGCCGCCCGCCTGCTGGAATTTCCCGCCGGCACGCTCGAGGAGGGGGAGGAACCGCTGCCGAGCATGCAGCGGGAACTGGGCGAGGAGGCCGGTTACAGCGCGGCGCGCTGGGATTCGCTTGGGGTGATGGTGCCCTGTCCCGGCTATTCCGATGAACGCATCCATCTGTTCCTCGCCCGGGAGCTCACCCCGTTGGCCGAGCAGCCTGCCGGCGATGAAGACGAGGATCTGGACGTGCTGCTTCTGGAACCGCAGGAGCTCGATCACGCCCTCGCCAGCGGCGCTGAGCAGCTTGATGGCAAGAGCGTCACGGCCTGGTTCCGTGCCCGCCAGCTGCTCGGGCTCTGAGGGGAGGCGCGATCGATGACACCGTCCCGCTGCCTGTTCTGGCACCGCCGTGACCTGCGTCTCGCCGACAATCTCGGCCTGGCGGCTGCGGCGGCTCACACCCCCGCCCTGACCGGTGTGGTGGTCCTTGATCCCGATGGACTGAACGCCGAGGATCAGGCGCCGTCACGGCACTGGTTCCGGCGGGAAAGCCTGCACGAGCTGGCGGAGGCCTGGCGCCAGGCCGGCAGCCGCCTGCTGGTGCTGCAGGGCTCGCCCGTGGCGCTGCTGCCCGAGCTCGCGACCCTGATCGGTGCGGATCGGGTGGTCTGGAATCGCGATGTTGAACCGGCGGTCCGCGCCCAGGACCGGCAGGTGGCTGCGGCCCTCAAGGCGCGTGGCTGCAAGGTGGAGGCCGACTGGGACCAGCTGCTGGTGCCGCCCGAGGTCTTGCGCACCGGCGGCGGTGACCCGTATCGCGTCTATGGCCCCTATTGGCGTCGGTGGCGTGCCGAGGTGGAGCAACGCTCGACAGGGGCTGGCCTGGAGCCGCTGCCTGCCCCCCGGGGCCTGATCGATGCCTTCGCCGAGGCCCTGGTGGCAGACGATGCCCAGGAGCGCTGGCGTGCTCTGGCTCCGTTGGAGGATCCACTCCGTTCCGGCCCCTTCGCCCAGGCCTTCGAGGGCGCTGATCTCTGCCCCTGCCGTCCCGGCGAGCGGTCGGCCGCTGAGCAGTTGGCCCGTTTCAGCGGCGGCCTCACGGCCGGCGGGGGCACCGGCCGGGCTCCGGCGCTGCTTCGCTACGAAGATGGCCGCAACCTGCCGGCTGAGGCGGGCACCTCAGCCCTCAGCGCCGCTCTGCGCTTCGGCACCCTCAGCCCCCGCCAGGCCTGGGCCGCGGCCCAGGAGGCACGCCAGCTGGCTCGCAGCACTGAGGAGCTGGCCTCCATCACGGTCTGGGAGCAGGAGCTGGCCTGGCGCGAGTTCTACCAACAGGCCCTCTTCCATTTCCCTGAGTTGGCGGAGGGTCCCTACCGACCCCAGTGGCGTCACTTCCCGTGGGACAACGATCCAGCCGCCTTTGCGGCCTGGAGCGAGGGCCTGACGGGGATGCCGATCGTTGATGCGGCGATGCGCCAGTTGCGTGCCAGCGGCTGGATGCACAACCGCTGCCGGATGATCGTGGCCTCGTTTCTGGTCAAGGACCTGATCTGCGACTGGCGCTGGGGTGAGCGCCTGTTCATGCAGCACCTTGTCGATGGCGATCTGGCCGCCAACAACGGTGGCTGGCAGTGGAGCGCCAGCAGCGGCATGGATCCTCGGCCGCTGCGGATCTTCAACCCCGCCACCCAGGCCTCGAAATTCGATCCTGAGGCCCGCTACATACGCACCTGGCTGCCTGAGATCGCCCATGTGGCGACCGGTGACCTGATCAGCGGCCAGATCGGCGCCCTCGAGCGTCGCGGCTATCCCGAGCCGCTGGTGGATCACCGCCGTCAGCAGGCCAGGTTCAAGGCGCTCTACGCCGCACTCAAGGCGGAATCCTGAGTGCCGGTGCTCTGGCGCAGCTGCCTGAGCACGTTGATCACCTGCTCCTGCTGGGCGCTGCTCAGCTCTGGGAAGATCGGCAGGCTGAGCACTTCTGAGCAGAGCCTCTCGGTGACCGGAAGGGAGCCTGGCCCGTAGCCAAGGGCGGTGTAGGCCGGCTGCAGGTGAATGGGGATCGGGTAGTAAATGATCGTGGTGATGCCTGCCTCCTGCAGCTCCTGCTTCAGCCAGTCTCGGCAGCAGGCTTCCGGAAGACGGAAGTCGGCGCTGTCCTGGGAGGGGGTGCAACGGCCGCCGCAGGCGGCTCCGCCGACGGGACAACCGGAAACGCGAACCACGAACTGGTTCCAGCTGTGACCCTCCGGGCCGACCTCAGGCAGGGCCACGGCCTCAAGGTCACCAAGGGCCCCCAGGTAGGTGGAAGCGATCCGGCGTCGCTGCGCCACCCAGTCTTCGAGATGGGGCAGTTTCACCGCCAGCACGGCCGCCTGGATGGCGTCGAGGCGGCTGTTGTAGCCGAGGGCGGTGTGCAGATAGCGGCGGGGCATGCCGTGCACGGCCAGCTCGCGCATGCGCTGGGCCAGGTCGGAATCACGGCAGGTGATCGCACCGCCATCGCCGGCGGCGCCGAGATTCTTGGTGGGGAAGAAACTGAAACAGCCCACATCGCCCCAGCTGCCGACCGGCCGACCGGCCCAGCTGGCGCCGCTGGCCTGAGCGCAGTCTTCGACCACCTTCAGGCCGTGGCGGCTCGCAATGGCGCAGACCCGTTCCATGTCCACCGGCCGGCCGAACAGGTGGACAGGCATCAGGGCCCGCGTGGCCGGCGTGATCGCCGCTTCCACCTGGTCGAGATCGATCAGATAGGTGCGTGGGTCCACATCGACGAACACCGGTGTGGCGCCCACGGCGCTGATCGCTTCCGCGGTGGCGAAGAAGCTGAAGGAACAGGTGATCACCTCGTCGCCGGGGCCGATCTCCAGGGCCCGCAACGCCAGGATCAGGGCGTCGGTGCCGCTGTTGCAGCCGATGGCATGGGGGCTGCCGCAGGCCGCGGCGAACGCCTTCTCAAAGCCGCTGATCGTCTCGCCGCCGATGTACTGCCCGCTCCGTAACACCTTCAGAACGGCGTCATCCAGCTCCGATCCAAGGCGGATCAGCTGCTCACTGAGGCTGAAGGGGGGCACTTGCATGACGGAAACCTTAAGCCCCTGGTGCGGGTTCCCGCACCAGGGGTGCCAGCGGATGGGCCGGTGGCGGCGTTCAGGCGGCCGGCGGATGCCACTTGATGTTGCAGCCGATCGAGGGGCGTTGCTCTGGATCGACCGTCTGGCCGGTCAGCACCGCCTCCAGGGCGGTGCGCAGGTCGTGGCCATCGCAGGGCACGGCGTTGCCGGGGCGGCTGCCATCGAGTTGGCCCCGATAGACCAGGCGATGCTCGGCATCAAACAGGAAGGGGTCCGGGGTACAGGCTGCCTGGAAGGCCCGGGCCACGGACTGGTCGGCATCCAGGAGATAGGGGAACGACCAACCGCGCGCCTGCGCCTGAGCGCGCAGCCCCTCCGGGCCGTCCTGGGGGTGGGTGAGCACGCTGTTGCTGGCGATGCCGATCAGGTGGATCCGATCGCCGTAGTCGGTGGCCAGCCGGCTCAGTTCGGCCTCGATGTGCTTCACGTAGGGGCAGTGGGCGCTCAGGAACAGCACCAGCACCGGCCGCCCCTTCAGGGCTGTGCTGTCCACCGGTGGGGCCCCGGGCGGTGCGAGCACCGAAGGGAGCCGGAAGCCTGGCAGCGGCGTCCCGAGTTCCAGCATGGTTGAGGGGGTCAGGGCCATGGCAGCGCTGCAGGGTCAGGCGGGACAAGGCCATTGTGGGCGGCATGGCTCACGGAGATGTGACCGTCCGGGGGCGCTGGCTCCGCAGCTTCAGAGGCCCGGCCTCAGGGCCCTGGTTCGCGCCAGCCGGCCCAGACCTGCGGTTCGGCGCGGCGCCAGTAGCGGCTGAAGCGCCCCAGATCGACCGGACCATCCAGCTGCACGAAGGGTTCGACCGCCAGCACCTGCACCGGCAGCTGGCGGAGGAGCGTTTCCGTGATCCTGGCCACCCGTGGGTCGTTGCTGGCGCAGGTGACGATTCCGTCGGCACCATGGGCCGCGGCGAAGGTCAGCACCTCCTCAGCCACATCCCCCCGGCGCAGGCTCACCGGTAGCTCCAGCAGGCATTCGTAGAGGAAGCCGATCCGTTTCAGGCTCACGGGCTCGGCCGGGCTGCTCGGATCGCCCGTGCTGGCGCTGCGTCCGAGCAGCAGGGCGCTGTCGAACACGAAGACCGCGGGTCTGCCGGGGTGGGCCACCAGGGCCGGGTTGGCGGGTCCGAGCGCCTCGCCATGAATCCAGAGGATGGGGCGTTGCATTGCTTCAGCGGCGGGGGGTGGGGCGGCTCAGGGCCGTGGTGGACGATCCCTGGGTGGTGCCGCTGCGTCCGCGGTTGCCGCTCCGGCTGGCGTCGCGGCCTCCACGGCGGTTGTCCGTGGCCCGGATGGTCGGCATCGGTGCGAACAGGTCCGCCTCCAGCTGCTCGTAACTGGCCTCGAAGGGGCACCCCTCCGTTGCCAGGGGGCAATGACGGCAGGCCCTGCCGTTGCTGTAGCGCTCGAGGTTGCCGCGGTTGAAGATGTAGGGCTTGTGGCTGAAGCTGCTGGCCACCCATTGCCAGCTGAGGGCGTTGCTGGCCGGGTCGCCATCGAGCAGGTGCTGCAGGAACCACTGGGCGCCGGTCTGCCAGCGGATCCTTCGCCAGTGCACCAGGTAGGCGGCCAGCCACATCCGGGCATGGTTGTGGAGCCAGCCGGTGCCGTGGAGCTCTTCGATGAAGCCATCCATGCAGGCCAGGCCGGTGCGGGCCTCGAGGATGTCGGCCGGGAGCTCCCGGGCATAGGCCGCAGCGCTGTGGCCCGTTTTCAGCTCCTCCTGATCGCGCCAGAGGCCATCGCCCAGCTGCTGCCAGAGCCGCTGCCAGTAATCGCGCCAGCCGAGCTCGTTGATCAGCTTTTCGCTGCCCTGGCGGCTGCGGGTGCGGGCGAACACCGCCTCGCGCACCTCCGCCAGCGTGAGCACGCCATGGCGAATGTACGGCGAGAGGCGGGTGACCGGGCCATCGAGGAAATTGCGTCCCTTGGCGTAACGCTCCGGCTGGAGGCGTGCCAGCAGGGTGTCGGCCTGGTGCCGGCCACCCCGCACCGGGCTGAGGCTGCCGGCGGCCTCGGGGAACAACTGCTCCAGGGTCTGGGCGAGGGCCTGGCGGTTCCTGAAATGGCGCGGCAGCTCGCCGGGCTGATCGGGCCAGGGCAGCGGCACGCCGGCGATCGGATCGGAGGCCAAGGGCGGATCAGGGGGTTCAGACGCTGATCCTGGCGGCTGACCGGTGCGGAATGCGGCCGGGGTCGGGGAATCCCGTGGGAGAGAATGCCCCTTCGAAACCGCCCCGTTGACGTTTCCCCATGCTTCTCGATCTGCGCGGCAAGAAGGCCCTCGTCACCGGCATCGCCAACAACAAGTCGATCGCCTGGGGCATCGCCCAGCAGCTGCACGCCGCCGGAGCCGAGCTGGGCGTCACCTATCTGCCCGATGAGAAGGGGC
>CAIXOZ010000052.1 GCA_903921295.1 uncultured cyanobacterium
ATACCGCAGCGATCAGAAGGATGCCCTTCTGTTCCATCCCAAAGAGGTGGCGCGTTTCGCCCGGGATGTGCTGCGGATCAAGGAGGTCACCGTTGAGGTTCTCAATTCCCCTTCCACTGCGACGCAACAGCTGCTTGCTTCTATTCTCGAAGAGTTGCGCGAGATCCGCCTCCGCCTCGATGGCATCGGTTCGGCTCCTGCCGATCTCGCTGCCCGTCGCGATCAGTTTGATCAGTCCCGCCCTGCGGCCTGATCTCCGCTTCCCTGTCCTTCGCCTGTGATGTGGCTGGGTCCTTCCCTTGCCACCACCCATGGATTCCGACCCCGAGCCTCGATCTTCCTCTTCCGCAACGTCCCTGGCAAGCGCCCAGGCGGATGACACACCGGAGGAGCCTCCCAGTCCCTTTCAGTCTGCGGCCTTTCTTCTTGGACCCCTGATTGGGGTGCTGACCCTGGTGGTGCCGTTCGGCAGCGTGATCGTCGACCGTTCGGGATTCCCTGAGCTTCCAAGCCTGAGTGCCAGGTCGGATCGGAGCACCGATGGCCTACGGACTCCCCGGCCTCCGGTCCTGCCGTCGGTGGGGCGTCTGTCCGCAGAGGTGGCGTCCCCCGCTGCAGGTCCCTCCTCGCCGACTGCCGTGCCTGACGGGAGCGTCCCAGGCGCCCGTCGCTCCTCGGTCCTGGCACCTGCTGCCGCAGCGAGCGGGCCGCGGCCCTGAGCGAAAGGCCTGGAAGGGCTGCCATCGCGCAACGCGCTGGATTGAGACCAGAACGTCCGTTACAGCGCTGCAGTCAGTTAGAGCGCTGCAGCAGGAATCCCTCGTAATCCAGGGCCTGGAAGATTCGGGCCGGATCGCCGAAGCCGGCGGCATTAACCAGGGCCATCAAGCGTGACAGGCCGATCGGATGCAACGCTTCGGTGAGCGGGGCGGCCGCCGGAGCCTGGGGGGTCAGGCCGCCTGCCTGCTGGAACCCGAGCCAGGCCTGTTCCACCTGCGTCTGCAGCACTGGCCGCTGAGCGCGCATCAGATCGATCAACACAAGCTGGCCGCCGGGGGCGAGCTGTGTGGCGAGGGCGGTCAGATAGGCCAGTTTGCTTCCGTCATCAGGCAGGGATTGCAGCACCAGCACCGAAAGCGCTCCCGCGAAGGGTTCGCCTTTGGCCAGCGCCTCGACCGTTGATTGCTGCCAGTGAATCGACTCACGATCGTCGGTTCCGAGCCGCTGACGCGCTTCGTTCAGCATCTCGGCGGAGGGATCAAGGGCCGTCAGCTTCCAGTCGGGACGTTGCCGGCGGGCCTCCACCAGCTCGGCGCCGGTGCCGCATCCGGCCACGAGCACGCGCGCACCGCTGGCGGCCGCCAGGGGGGAGGCCGCCAGCAGCGCCACCGACAGCCTCGCCAGGCTGGCGTAACCGGGGATCAGCTGCCGGGCCAGCAGGTCGTAGGAGTGGAGCTGGGTGTCGTCAGGGCCGGCCAAGCACGCAACCAGAAGGGTTTCCCATCGTAGGCAGCTTCGTTGGAGCCGTTCTCTCGCCGGCGCCTGGCCGATTGATCCGGTTTCGCGGCCCGGGGGCCTATCCAAGAAAGGCTCGAGAGGGTAGGTTGGTCGGCGCCGATACCCCAGACCGTCCGTGCCCACCATCCGTTTCGAACAGGAAGGCCAGCAGGTCGGTTGCATCGAAGGGGCCAACCTTCGCAAAGCGGCTGTTGATGCCGGCATCAACCCCTACAAGGGTCTGAACAATCTCAACAACTGCGGTGGCCTCGGTCAGTGCGGCACCTGTGTCGTTGAGGTCCTCGAGGGGGCCCGGAATCTCTCTCCCCGCAGTGATGTCGAGCAGGTCTACCTCGCTGATCGTCCCGCCAGCTACCGCCTCAGCTGCCGCACCACCGTCAATGGTGATGTGACCATCCGCACCCGTCCCGAGGCCGGCACCGGCAAAGGCTCCAATAGCCTGCTGGGGGCCCTGAAGCAGCTCGTCGGCCGTTGAGCGCCGCTCCCCGCGTCTACTGTTACGGGCCCTGCAGCACCTGCCGTCGGGCCCTGAAATGGCTTGCCGAGCGCGACATTCAGCCTGAGGTGCTCGATATCACGCTCACGCCACCGTCGCCGGACCTGCTGGAACAGGCCCTCATCCAGCTCGGCGATCGCAAGCGATTGTTTAACACCAGCGGCCAGAGCTATCGCCAGCTGGGTTCTGAGCGGGTCAAGGCGATGGATGAGGCCACCGCCCTCCAGGCCCTGGCCGCGGATGGTCGCCTGATCAAGCGTCCGTTCCTGGTGACGGCCAGCGGCCAGATCCTGACGGGCTTCAAGGAGCAGGAATGGCAACAGCTGTTCAGTTCCTGAACCCTTCCTGCCGCTCCTCCCTGTCCTCCTGAAGGGCGACTCTCCTCTCCAGCGGGCCTTGATCGTCAGACGCCTGGTTGTTGACGCCCTGGTTCCGTTGGCACGCCAGTGGTCAGATCGTCGAGTTCCTGGATCAGATCACCGATGCTTTCGCGGTTGATCTGGCCGAGGTAGCGGGTTTTCACCAGTTCCAGCAGCCGGCAGAGCAGGTCCTGGGAAAGTTGCAGGGCGGGGCCCTGCTCCAACGCCTGGGCCAGTTCCTCCCAGAAGCGGTCGATGCACTGCTGAAGCAATTCAAGCTGACGTTGATCGCGCTGGCTGATCCGATCGCTGGTGGTCCGCCCCAGGACCAGCAGGTTGTTCACAACCCCTGCCGCCAGCTGGCGGCTGAGGCCCTCCTCCATTCGCAGCAGCGGGGCCATGGGCCGCAGCGGCGCCGGCAGCACCATCGCCTCAAGGCTCTGTTGCAGGGCATGGCCCATGGCGCTCTGGAGTTCGGGGGCCAGGCGGGGGCCCACCCGATCGAGCAGCAAGGGTGCCCAGATGCGCAGCAGTGCCGCCAGCTCTCCATCGCTCAGGTGGCTGTTGCTGGCGCTGACGCTCTGATGGCTGCAGAGGCTGCGGATCCGAAGCGGCCATTGTGGTGAGCGGATCAGTTGCTGGCTGCCATCGATCAGTTGCAGGGCGAGAACTTCGAACAGTTCCACCGCCAGCAGGGCCACCACCGCCCGACTGATCACCGCCCGCAGCGGTTCGATGGAGATCAGGCCGCTGGTGTGCAGACGTTCAATCACCGGCAGCAGCCGCAGCGGCCGCCAGAAGGGAAGCAGCAGCGGCAGATCGATCCAGCGTCTGAGCACCGCATCCCGCCAGCGCAACCGCGGCAGCCGACGTTTGAGACGGATCACCCGCAGCAGGATGTCGAGAGCGAAAACGCTCTGAAACATGAGCAGATCCAGGCGCCAGGCATGGTCGGTGGGACGGCCGTTGTCGTCGCTGGATCGGGCGTAATTGCTGGCGATAAGCGGCAGCACCTGCTGGCGCCAGAAGCGGCGTTCCTGCTGCCAGCCCCGCTGGGCCAGCCAGTCGTTGGAAAGCAGGATCGCGGTCGCTTCGGCGGCCGAATCGCGGTCGGCACGCTCCCGCAGGCGCTCCTTGATCTTTTCGAGGGTGCCGGGGATCTGGAACGGGTTGGTGTCGATCAGGGCGAGGGTCAGCTGGTGCTGGGTCTCGAGACGCTGCCGAAGGGCGGCGGAGGCCGGTGCTCCGGTGGCCGGGGCCCTCAGGGCCTGATCGAGTTGTTCAAACTGGCGCAACCAGACACTCGTTTCACGGTGGGGGCTGATGCCTTTGATCGGATCCACCCAGGGGGTGATGTCCGGCACGGCACTCAGGGGCACCACCAGGGGCAGGGATGGCAGCGGGTAGAGGTTGCGTTGCAGCCAGAAGGTGCGCAACGGGATGTAGCTCAGGTCGAAGACGATCCAGAGCAGATTGACCAGGGCCCAGAGGGCCACAAAGCGATCCCAGGCCAGGGAGACCCGGCTGCGTTCTCGGGGCGCCGGGACATGCCAGCGGGGCCGGGCCATCAGGGCTTCCTCGTTGGCCAGAGCCTAATCAGGGGGGTGGAGGGGCGCTTAATGTGCGCACCGGCCCGCCCCCTGATCCGTTGACGCCTGAGGAGATCCGCCCCGGTTCCAGTCCTGACGAGGAGGGCCAGTCGGTTGAGCGGGTGGCCCCCGTGGTGGCGGCGGCCGGAGGTGGTCTCTGGGGAACCATGGCCTTCGCGGCGCTGTTGGCTCTCGGCCTGCGTCAGTTTGTGCTTGAAGCCCGCTTCATCCCCTCCGGATCCATGCTCCCGGGGCTGCAGATCGACGACAAGCTGCTGGTTGAGAAGCTCACCTACCGCTGGCGGGCGCCTCAGCGGGGAGAGATCGTTGTCTTCCATGCGCCCCACCATTTCGATCCGGCCCTGCGTGGCAGCAATCCGCCCGGGCCCCTGCGCTGTCTGGTCGTCAATCTCCCGGGCATCGCGTCGTTGACCGGCATGCAGGAGCCTGCCTGTGATGCCTACATCAAACGCGTGGTGGCGCTTCCCGGCGATCGTGTGCTGATCGATCCCCGGGGGCGCGTGCAGGTGAACGGCCACCGGCTGGTGGAGCCCTATGTCACCCGCTACTGCCCGGTCGACACCCAGGGTGTCGGACCCTGCCGTCCGCTTTCGGCGGTGGTGCCACCCAGGCATGTGCTGGTGCTCGGTGACAACCGCGCCAACAGCTGGGATGGACGCTTCTGGCCCGGTGGACCGTTCCTGCCGGAGAGCGAGATCATCGGCCGGGCCTTCTGGCGCTTCTATCCCTTCAGCACCTTCGGCCCCCTTGGCGCCCCTGACCCCCTGGCCAGACCTCGGCCCTGACCGACTCGGTGCGGCCCGGTTGCTTCACGGGCTGATCAGCCCGCTCGTCAGCACCTTGCCCCGGACCATCCGACCCTGGCAGGGCAGGTTGGCGGCCAGGGTGCCGATCGCCCGTGCGCGCTCTTCCGTGCTGCTGTCTGCAGCGGGAACCGACCAGCTGCCGTCGGGGTCATAGAGCAGCCACTGCGTTGTCCCCGGCTCCAGCCGGGGAGGCTCAAGACCGAGGAAAGCCGCCGGTCCCCAGCAGAGGGCCTGCCAGAGCTGTTCCTTGCGCCAGCGCCGCTGCACCACCAGCTCCTGCCAGAGCAGGGGCAGCACCAGATGGAAGCCGGCCAGACCCGGTCGGCGCTGGTCGATGGGAAGGAGCTGCTCTTCCGGATCCAGCGCGACGTGATGCACGGCCACGGCGGTGAGGATGCCATCCGCCAGACCCTCGATCAGGGCCTCGCGGTCCGTGGCTGTGCCCAGGGAAGGAACCAGGCGCCAACCTTCGTCCAGCGGATCGAGCGTGGCGCTGTCACTGACCAGATGCCACCAACAGACGCTGGCGGGTGGTCGTTTCCGCCGTTGGCGCAGCTGGGAGACGGCGGCGGCGGTGGAGACATTCATCAGCTGCAGCTGGGTCTGTGGCAGGGCCTCGGCCAGGGCCAGCAGGCTCTGCAGGGGGAGTGTCTCGCTCAGCACCGGATCCTGGGGCCAGCCCGCCCGCAGGGCCTCCACGCCTTCACGCACGAACCCCTGCTGGGTCAACGCCGGATCCCGGGGCGCCACCAGGACCGGACGGGTGCCCATCTCAGCGAGACGCCATCCCCGCTCCAGCAGGGCCAGGGCTGGCAGGTGGTCATCGTCGGCCAGACCAATGGCGCCGGCGGCCAGCTGCTCGGCGTGGGGAGCCAGCTCCTCGCCCTGGCCCCGGCGACTGAAGCTGCCCCAGAACTTCAGTTCCGGCAGCGCCGGACCAGGCCAGGGCTGCAGCATTTCCGGTTGGTCGCGCCAGCGCTCACCCCTTGGCAGCAGGGCCACGGTGCCATAGCCGGCCAGAGCGGCGGCGGCTCGAAGACTGGCGGCGGTTTCCGCAGTCCCCCCGAGGGGTTGCTCCAGGGTGCTGTGGGGATCGATCAGGGCAGGCGCCAGCAGCAGGGTCTGCGCGGCTTCGCCAGCGATGCCGAGAGCGGCGGCCTGTTCACGTGCATCGGCCCCGAAGGACAGCAGCGCCGTGCCATCGATCAGCACATCTTCCTGTTGAAGCGGTACGTCCGGACCACGCAGGATCTGAACCTGGCTCAGCAGCCGCTTGGCCATGGTTCGCTCCTCAGAGGGCTCCAGCGGCGGTGCGATCGAGAACCCCTCCCAGATGGGCCGTGATGTTCAGGGACGTGATGGTCGGCGTATGGCTCGGGCCCTGGGGGGGGTGGTCGATCACGGTGACGCCACCGTTGCCTTGCTTGATCGCCCAGATATCCCCGGGGCCGAGGCCAAGCAAGGCGCAGAGAATCGCCTTGTTGACGGCATCATGAGCCACCACCAGAGCGGTTTCGCCGGGAGCCAGGCTGGCGACGATGCGGTGCCAGGTGTCCATGGCCCGATCCCAGACCTGCTGGATCGATTCGCCTTCCGGCATCTGCACGATCTCAGGAGCACGTTTCCAGTCGGCAAGGAGCTGGGGCCAGCCTTCCGCAATCTCCGATTCCAGGCAGCCCTCCCAGAGGCCGTGGCCGATCTCCACGAGGCCTTGGAGTGTGGTCAGGGGCACACCGGGATGGGCGGCGAGAATCGCTTCGGCCGTCTGTCGCGGACGGGCCATCGAGCTGGTGTAGGCCCGATCGATGGGGGTGCTGGCCAGAAAGGTGCCTGCCGCCCGCGCCTGGCTCCAGCCGTTGCTGTTCAGGGGGATGTCGATCTGCCCCTGGAAACGGCCCTGACGGTTCCAGTCGGTTTCACCGTGACGCACCAGCAGCACCCGGCGACCGCCGCCCGGCGACGGCAGGGGCGTGCCCAGGTGCGCCACCCCATTCAGGGATTCGATCTGGATCGCGAAGGTGTTCTGAGAGCCCTCAGGGGGGGGCAACAGGTTGAGCACCGACAGGGAGGCGTTGTCGATGCGCAGGCGCCGGAAGTGATCGAGCGGCAGTCCGAGCAGTTGCAGCAGCAGCACCCGCAGGATGGCGTTGTGGGCGACGACGAGCACCGTCTGATCGCGGCCCCCATGGCGCTCCAGCAGGGTGCCGAGGAAACGGCCGGCCTGCTCCATCAGCTCGCCGAGCGGGCTGTAGTCACCACCGTCTGCGCGCTGCAGGCGCAGGGTTTCGGGAGCGGTTTTCCAAAGGGCCAGGCCAGCGGGATCCCGTTCGGCCAGATCAGCGGGCGTCAGGCCGGTCCAGGGGGTGAGGTCGATCTCCAGCAGGTCCTGCTCGTGCTGGATCGAAACGCTCGATCCCTGGGCCTGCAACAGCAGGCGGGCGGTGTCCGCCGCCCGGCGCAGGGGTGAGCTGTAGACCGCATCGATCGTCAGCCCCTCGAGGGCCTGGCCGGTGCGCCTGGCCTGCTCCTGGCCGGTGTCGGTGAGGCTGGAAAGATCGTCGCGGCCCTGGATGCGCTTCTCGATGTTGAAGCTGCTCAGTCCATGGCGGACTAGCACGATCCTGAGGGGCACGGACAGGCGGCAGGGTCAGTCCATCGTAGGAGAGGGGCCCCGACGCCCCTGTACCCGCCGGTCACGAGGGCCCAGGATCAACCCATGGCGGGGCGTACCGCTCTCGCTGGCCGGGGAGCCGGGTCGGACATCCGCCGGCTCGCCTCTGGCTCCGGGTCGGCGTCACGACAGAATCCACCAACCCGGTCCCCTTCCTGGTGCGCGCGTCCAGCCCGAGCCCCCGTCCCCCTGCCTGGAAGGGGCTGCTGGCCCTGGTGGCCCTCTCCCTCAGCCTGCTTCTCTGGCTGGGGGGGCTGATCGACAGCCTGCAGCGCCCCTCGGTCGGCGGTGATCTGGCCCTCCGCCAGCTGGAGCTGGCCCTGGTGGCGGAACCGGCACTGCCTTCCCCATGGCGCGCCATCCTGGTCGGGGACGATCCCCAGGCGGCCCTGCTGGAGGCGATGACCTCCGGTGCGGCCGAGGCCGATGGCCTGGCGGCGCCTGAGCAGCGGCTGCAGCGGGCCCTGCTGCAGCAGCTCGCCGGCCATCCCGCCCGGGCGGGTGCTGACCTTGAGAGCCTCCAGTTGCAGCCGGCTGAGAGCCTGCCACCTGCCGAGGCGGAGCTGCTTCAGGCCCTGGTCGCGGCCGATGCTCAGGCGATCGGGGTGGTCGCCCCCCGATTGCCCACCCCGAGCCTGCGGCTGCTGGCCTGCCAGCGGGCCGGCGGCGACCGTCAGCTCTGCATCGATCCAGAGGCTGCCCGTCAGGCGGGGCTGCAGCTTGTTCTGGTCAACGGTCTGCCGGCTCTGGCGCTGCTGCTGGGCCTGGTGCTGCTGATCCGCGAGTTATGGCAACTCCGCCGCGGCAGGCTTGAACCGCCGGCTCCCCTGGTCGGACCGTCGCTGACCCTGGTGGATCTGACCCTGCTGGTGGCAGGTGGCTTTGTGGTGATCGGCAATCTCACCCCCCTCGTGGTGACGCCCCTGCTGCAGGGGCTGTTGGCCGCTCTGCCCGCGTCGCTGCTGCTCTCGGAGGCGCTGCGGCAGGGCCTGAGCTACCCCGTGCTGTACGTGAGCATGGCGGCGACGCCTCTGCTCATCCTGGCGCTGATGCTCCGGGGACTGGGGACCCCGCCCCAGGGCGGCTGGCTGCAGTTCCGATGGTTGCCGCCCCTGGAGGCCGTCCGTCTCGGCCTGATCGGGTTGTTGACGGTGCTGCCCCTCGTGAGCCTGACCGGCTGGCTGGTGGAGCGGATCCTGCCGACCCCAAGTGGCAGCAATCCAATGCTGAAGCTTGTGCTTGAGAGCAACGATGGTCTGGCTCTGGTCTGTTTCGCTCTCACCGCCCTCGTTCTGGCACCGTTGTTTGAAGAGGTGATCTTTCGCGGGGTGCTGTTACCGGTGCTGTCCCGGGATCTCGGCATGGCCTGGGGCCTGATTCTCAGCAGTGCGGTGTTTGCCCTGGCGCATCTGAGCATCAGTGAAACCCCTTCACTGTTTGTGCTCGGCCTGGGGCTGGCGCGCTTGCGTCAGCGCTCCGGTCGCCTGGCGGCCAGTGTGTGCATGCATGCTCTCTGGAACGGATTCACCTTCCTGAATCTGTTGTTGCTGGGAGGGTGAATCCAGACGATCCTTGCTGTTGGCCGTCGTTGACCTTGCAGCGGCGAGAGCGGCGTGGTTCACTTGCCCATTGGCCGATCGGGAACAGCCTTGCCTGCCGAAGCTTTCTCTGTCAGCGAAGAGGCTTCAGTGCCGGAACGCGCCCACGCCCGGGCCCTGCGGCGGCGCCAGGGGCGCGACCCCCGTGTCCTCAGTCGACCTTTCGCCCTGATTCAGGGGTCCCTGTCTGCCAGGCGGGTGGAGCGCAGCTCCCCCCTGCTGGCTGTTCTGCATCGCAGCGCCGACGGCATCCTGATCGGCATCGGCCTGACGATGCTCGGCCTCAGCGCCCTCACGCTGCACTGGCAGAACCAGTGGAGCCAGAGCTATGACCAGTTGGAGGCCGATCAGGTGCAGGAGCATCGGCTGATGGAAGCTGCTGCCCTGCTGGAGCGCCAGTACATGGGGGCGGCCCATCGACCGGGACTGCTCGAGCCCACGAGCAGCGACAAGCTTCTCTACCTGCCCTCTCCCCCCGCCGCCACCGCAGCCCCCACCGCCGATCTTTTGGCCAGGGTCGTCTCCAGGCCCATACCGCCCGGCTACTGATGGTGGCTTCGTCGGGCCGCCATCGCCGGTCACCGCGCCGTCGCGTCGTCCCCTTGCAGCCGCTTCCGCCGGGACGCCTGGTCACGGTGTTTGCTCTCCTGAGCGTCAGCCTGCTGGGGTTGCTGGGGCGCCTGGCCTGGTTACAGCTCGTGGAGGGTTCGAAGCTGCATGCCAGGGCCCGTTCGATTCAGACCCAGACCATCAATCCCACGGGGGAACGCCGCACGATCGTCGATCGTGACGGACGTGTGGTCGCCCTCGATGAGGAGCGTTTCACCCTCTGGGCCCACCCGCGTCTGTTCAACCTTCCTGGGGATCCTCCCGGGATGGTGCGGCCCCCGGCGGCCGTGGCCGAACAGCTGGCGGAGGTGCTGGCCTTGCCGGCGTCGCAGTTGATCCGGACGATGGGCAACCGCCCCAGCGGCATCAAACTGATGGACGACCTGGATCCGGAAACAGCGGCTCGGGTGAAGCGGCTCGGCATCAGCGGCCTTGATCTGGAGCCCCACCCGCAGCGCATTTATCCCCAGGGGCCCCTGTTCGCCAACGTGGTGGGCTTTCTCAACCTCGATCGGGTGCCCCAGGCGGGGCTGGAGCAGAGCCGGGAGCGGGATCTGCGCCGTCATGAATCGGTGCGGTCCCTGCTGCGTGGTGCCGATGGCACCCCCCTGCCGGAGGGCCTGCAGCCCGGCACGCTGTTCGGCGATGATCTCCGCCTGCAGCTCACCCTGGATGCCACCCTGCAGCAGGTGGCCCACCAGGCCCTGGTGCGTCAGGTGAAGCAATGGAAAGCCCGCCGCGGTGTCGCCCTGGTGATGGATGGTCGAAACGGCGAGATCCTCGCCCTCGCCTCCACCCCGACCTATGACCCCAACCGCTACTGGCGCTATTCGCCATCGCTGTTCCGCGAGTGGTCGGTACAGGATCTCTATGAGCCCGGTTCAACGTTCAAGCCGATCAACCTGGCGATCGCCCTGCAGGAAGGAGCGATCAGGCCCGGCGATCGCGTTCTCGACAACGGTTCGCTCGCGATCGGCGGCTGGCCGATCTTCAACCACGACCGCCGAGCCCACGGTTCAATTGATTTCCCGACGGTGCTGCAGGTCTCCAGCAACGTGGGGATGGTCCAGGCGATGGCCAATGTGCCGCACCATCGTTACTGGCACTGGCTGCACACCCTGGGGGTGGATGCCATCCCGGACACCGATCTGCCTGGCGCGGTGGCCGGCCAGCTCAAGCCACTCAGCACGTTCACCAGCCAGCCGATTGAACCGGCCACCGCGGCGTTCGGTCAGGGCTTCAACCTCACGCCCCTGAAGTTGCTGCAGCTGCACGCGATGCTCACGAACGGCGGGCGGCTGGTCAGTCCGCACATCACCCGAGGCCTGCGCTCAGGCGATGGCCTGGCGCCGCCGGCGCCGGCTGGTGGGGTGCCGTTGTTGCGGCCTGACGTGACCCGTACCGTGCTCAGCTGGATGGAATCGGTGGTCGAGAAGGGCAGTGGCAAGGGGGTGCGCATCCCTGGCTATCGCATCGGTGGCAAGACCGGAACGGCCCAGAAGGCGGAAAATGGTCGCTACATCCCGGGTGCCCGCATCTGCAGTTTTGTGGCCCATCTACCGCTCAATGATCCACGGTTTGTGGTGCTCGTGGTTGTTGATGAGCCGCAGGGAGGCAATGCCTACGGCTCGACCGTGGCGGTGCCGGTGGCCCGGCAGATCATCGAAGCACTGCTGGTGCTGGAGCGCCTGTCCCCATCCCGACCGGTCACCAGCCTGCCTCCGCTCCCGCCCCGTCCGCCCCGCCCTGTCGTCGCGCCTCAGCCTCGTCGCTGAGGCGCTTGATCAGCAAGCCAGCACCGGAGGATGGCTTGTCAGTCCTGTGGCTAGTTTGTGGACACGCTGATCCGAATCGTCGCATGGCTTCCCTGCTGGACCAACTCGCTGCCATGACGGTGGTGGTTGCTGACACCGGTGATCTTGAGGCGATCCGGCAGTTCACTCCGCGGGATGCCACCACCAATCCGTCCCTGATCCTGGCGGCGGCCCAGATTCCCGCCTACCAGGAGCTGATTGATCGCTCTCTGAAGGAATCGCGCCAGGCGATCGGCGATCAGGCCTCCGCTGAGGAGGTGGTGGCCGAGGCTCTCGACGAGATCTGCGTCACCTTCGGCAAGGAAATCCTGCGCCTGGTTCCGGGCCGGGTGTCCACCGAGGTGGATGCCCGCCTCAGTTACGACACCGAGGCCACCATTGCCAAGGCCCGCAAGCTGATTGGCCTTTACGCCGATGCCGGCATTGATCGCCAACGGGTGCTGATCAAGATCGCCTCCACCTGGGAGGGCATCCGGGCGGCGGAGGTGCTGGAGCGTGAGGGCATCCACTGCAATCTCACCCTGCTCTTCGGCTTCGCCCAGGCCGTGGCCTGCGCCGAGGCGGGTGTCACCCTGATTTCCCCCTTCGTCGGTCGCATTCTTGATTGGTACAAGGCTGAGACCGGTCGGGAGTCCTATCCCGGGCCGGAGGATCCCGGTGTGATCTCGGTGTCCCGGATCTTCGATTACTTCAAGACCTACGGCTACCGCACGGAGGTGATGGGAGCCAGCTTCCGCAACATCGAGGAGATCATCGAACTCGCCGGTTGTGATCTGCTCACCATCTCCCCGAAGCTGCTCGATCAGCTCCGCTCCACCACCGCCAGCCTGCCCCGCAAGCTCGATCCGTCGGCACCGTCCTCAACACCAGAGCGCATCCATGTCGATGCGGTCACCTTCACCACGATGATGGCTGCTGATCGGATGGCGTCCGAAAAGCTTGATGAGGGCATCCGCGGGTTCTGCAAGGCGATCGAGACCCTTGAGGCGATGCTGGCCCACCGCCTTGCCGTGCTCGAGGGTGGAGCGGCCTTCCGTCATGCGGTGCAGGAGATCTTTCTGCTGAATGATCTCGATGGTGATGGCTGCATCACCCGTGAGGAGTGGCTGGGCAGTGATGCGGTCTTCGATGCCCTCGATACGGACCACGATGGCCGGCTCGTCCCCGATGATGTGCGGGCAGGCCTGGGCACGCCGCTGGCCCTCACCCGCTGAGGCCAGCCGCTGCGTTAGGACCTGATGACCGTTTCGACCCAGGAGCCCCCCAGGTGAATGCCCTCGACACGATGCTGGCCCTGTCCGCCCAGGGGGAGGTGCAGGAGGTGGCCGCAGGCGAAACGATCTTTCGCTCCGGTGATTCCGGCGATTGCATGTTCGGGCTGCTGGAGGGCACCGTGGAGCTGACCTGGGCTGAGGCCAACGGCAAGGAGATCATCCGGGCCGGAGATGTCTTCGGCGCCGGGGCCCTGGTGACCGAGAACCACCAGCGCTTCGGCAATGCCACGGCGATCACCGCCTGTCGACTGCTGGTGATGAATCGCGAGAAGTTCCTGTTCGCTGTTCAGGAGTCGCCCCTGTTTGCGATCGAACTGCTGGCTTCCATCGATGCCCGCCTTCGTCTGCTCAGGAACATTTCGCCATCCTGAGAACCCGGTGATGCCGGCTTGAGCGCCTGGCTCAGGAGCCCTTGAACAGAAGCCGACGGATCACGCGTTGGGCGATGTCGCCGTAGCCCATCTCGCCGGAGAGGATCTGGGCGATGCGTTGGGGTGCCGTCGGTCGTTTGATGCCGAGCTGATAGCCGACGCCAGGAACCCGGTAGAAGACCTGGGCGATCCGTTTGCCCCAGGCCATGGATTCTCCCCATTCGGCCCTGATCCGGCGGCTGTAGTCGGAGAGATCCATGGCCTCGCCAGCGAGCCAGCGATCGATCACGTGGGCAGCGGTGCATCCACTGATGAGCGCAGGCCGCAGGCCTTCAGCGAGGAAGGGATCACAGAGGGAGGCCGCATCGCCAACCGCCACCACGCCAGGGCCATCGAGGCGATGATGGCCATCCCAGATCCGCAGATTCAGCCGTTTGCGCTCTCCGGCATCGTTGGCCAGGCCAAGGCTGGGAAGCAGAGCATCCAGAACTCTGGCGCTGCCATCCTCCTCCTGGGGCGATCGGCCCAGGAAGGTGCCCACCCCGATGCTGTAGCCACCGCTGCGTGGGAAGGCCCAGCAGAAGCCATGGCGCACCAGTCCGAATTCAAAGCGGGCCGTGTCCGGATCGATCACCTCGGCCGGCACTTCCACGGCGACGGTGCTGGCGAACCGCGGCCGGCCGGGGCCGAGGCCCAGGGGTGTGGCAAAGCGGGAGTCGGAGCCATCGCCGATCACCAGGGCCCTGCTGCGATGCACCTGGCCATCGGCGCAACGCACCTCCCACAGGTCGCCCTGCCGCTCCACGGCCAGGGCTTCGTGGCCGCTCAGAAGGTCGGCACCGGCCTCCACAGCCCGATCGCAGAGGAAGGCATCGAGCACGGATCGGCGCACGATCCAGAAGGGAGAATCGCCGGCCAGCTCAGCTGTGACGGGATCCTCCAGGCACCAGGTGAAACGCACTCTCGCGATCACCTGATCTACGGCCGGGCTGAGATCGAAGGGAAACAGCCGCTGCATCGAAGCCGCCATGCCACCGCCGCAGGATTTATGGCGGGGGAGGCTGCGGGCCTCGAGCACCAGCACCTGTCGTCCGCGGTCGGCGAGATGGAATGCGGCGGAAGCCCCGGCGGCGCCGGCCCCGATCACGATCGCGTCATGGGGCGCCTGAGTGCTGGTGGTCAAGGGCTCAGACCTTGAGAATGTCCGTTTCCTTCTGGGCCAGCATCTTCTCGAGTTCAGCGATGAACTTGTCGGTCAGCTTCTGAACCTTGTCCTGCTCATCGCGGCTCTGATCTTCGGAGAGATCGCCATCTTTCTCCTGCTTCTTGACCTTGTCGATCGCATCGCGGCGGATGTTGCGCAGCGCCACCTTGCCTTCCTCGGCGTACTTGGCTGCCAGCTTGCAGAGGTCCTTGCGGCGGTCTTCGGTCAGGGGCGGAATGTTGATCCGGATCACCTTGCCATCGTTGTTGGGCGTCAGGCCCAGGTCACTCATCGCAATCGCCTTCTCGATCAGGCCGATCGAGCTGCTGTCGAAGGGCTGCAGCTGAATCGTCTGGGCATCCGGGGTGGAGATCGTGGCCAGGGATTTCAGGGCCGTTTCTGCTCCGTAATACTCCACATGGATCTTGTCGAGCAGGGAGGTGTTGGCCCGCCCGGTGCGAATCGTGTTGAAGGTGCGCTGGGTGGCATCCAGCGACTTACGCATGCTCGCGTCCAGATCCATGGCTCTCGTGAGGGGGTGGGGGCGTCGTTGAGTCGGGGCGTCGGCCCTGGGAGCGGGCGGGCGCCGTGGCCTGGGCTCAGGCGGCGGGGGTGATGCGGGTCCCGATCGGATCGCCAGCCACCGCCCGGGCGATGTTGCCAGGACCGAAGACGTCGAAGACCACGATCGGAATCGCATTGTCCTTGCAAAGGGCAATCGCCGTGGAGTCCATCACGGCCAGTTCGCCGCTGAGGACATCCTGGAACGTGAGGCTCTCGTAGCGCACGGCATCGGTGTACCTGGCCGGATCCTTGTCGTAGACGCCATCGACTTTGGTGGCCTTGAACACCACATCGGCGCCGATCTCAGCGGCTCGCAGCGCGGCGGTGGTGTCGGTCGTGAAGAAGGGATTGCCACAGCCGGCACCGAAGATCACCACCCGGCCCTTCTCGAGGTGTCGGATCGCCTTGCGACGGATGTAGGGCTCCGCCACCTCCTGCATGCTGATGGCGCTCTGGACTCTGGTCGGAACGCCGGAGCGCTCCAGGCCGTCCTGGAGGGTGATTGCGTTCATCACCGTGGCCAGCATGCCGACATAGTCGGCGGTGGCTCGGTCCATGCCGGCGGCCGAGCCTTTGAGACCGCGGAAGATGTTGCCGCCGCCGACCACGATCGCCACCTGGGTGCCAGTGGCGACGACCGTGGCCACATCGGTGGCGATCGATTGCACAATCGCCGGATCGATGCCATAGCCCTGTTCACCCATCAGCGCTTCGCCACTGAGCTTGAGCAGGACGCGTTGGTAGGCCATCGGAACGGTCGATCCCCCGAACAGTAGCAACCGTCTTTCAGGCCGAATCACCCTGAGGGGATCCGTCAGTCGGCTGCCTGGGACCGGCGATGCCGGCTTCAGTATTCGATTCCGGCCTGGGCCCGCACCCCCTGCTCCCGGAACGGGTGACGCCGCAGGGTCATCTCGGTCACCAGATCGGCCCGCTCCACCAGGGCGGTGGGTGCGCCACGGCCGGTGAGGGCCACATGGGTCAGAGGCGGTCGCTGATCGAGGCCGTGCAGCACCTGCTCGATCTCCAGGTAGCCCAGCTTCAGGGCCACATTCACTTCATCGAGCACCACCAGCTTGCGGCTGGGATCCCTCAGGTGACGCAGGGACTGTTGCCAGGCCTCCTGCACCATCGCCCGATCCCGCTCCCGATCCTGGGTCTCCCAGGTGAATCCCCCACCGAGGGCCTGCCAGTGCAGGTCGTCGCCGAAACGGCTCAGGGCCCGGGCTTCGCCTGGCTCCCACCCCCCCTTGATGAACTGGATCACCGCCACCCGTTCGCCATGGCCGAGGGTGCGGAGCACCAGTCCGAGGGCAGCGGTGGTCTTGCCCTTGCCATCACCGGTGAACACCAGCACCAGTCCCTTTTCCACCTGACGCGCCTGCAGGCGTTGCTGCTGCACCTCCCGGCGCCGTTGCATCCGTTTGCGGTAGCCCTCGCTGTCCTGCTCCGGTGCCAGGCTGCCGCCTGGGCCAAGGCTGGCGGCCTGCTGGTCGAGGTTGGTCGCCTCTGTTGGAGCCGGGGCGCTGCTGGGGTCAATGGGCGGGGCCATGGGCGGAGGCGATGGTGTGGGGGCGATGGGGACGCTCCCTTTCCACTGTGGCCTCCCCGGCATCGATCGGGGCCTGGCGGCTCCCGGTTTCCCGCCCAGTGCCGTGGCGATCGCCGCTGATGCCACGACCACCCCATCCGGTGGGGCCTCGGCTCAGTGGCTACGGCCGAGGGCCCGATCGACCGCCTGCTGTTGATCGCGGCGGGTGATCCAGTGGTGGTAGGTGCGGGTGTGAATGGCCACCGAGTGGCCCATCATCCGGGCGGCCACCGTGTCGGGAAGCCCGATGTGAATCGTGCGCAGCGCCCAGGCGTGGCGCAGGTCGTAGGGGGTGATCGGCAGCGCGTAGCGCCGGAACTGTTCTGCCACGCGCCGACCGGTCTGCTGCAGGGTGGTCTGACGCAGGTCGGTGCTGACCGGCGGCAGCGCCTCCGGGGCCTTGCCGAGCTCCTGAAGCCCGAAGCGTTCCACCCATTCCGGTTGAAACGGCCAGACCTGATGCTCACCGGTCTTGCTGGTCGGCAGCACCCGCAGCACCTGGTCGCCACCCGGGGCCAGCGACCGCAGATCACAGAAGAAGACCTCATGGTTGCGCAGGCCGTAGGTGGCCATCAGGCCATAGGCCAGACGCCATCCAGGGTTGGGAATCCGCTCGACCAGCGCCAGGATCTCCTCGTCGCTGGGCAACTGGCGGAACCGGGCGGCATGCAGGCCATAGCCGCCGGCCCGGGTGCTCCAATCCTCGGGAAGCCCCAGACCCACCTGCCGGGCCAGGGCCGCCAGGGCTGTGCCGCACTGCTGACGGGAGCGGCTGGCGAGGGGGTAGCTCTCCAGCACCGTCTCCAGCAGCGCCACCGTCAGGCCGCTGGCCGGGTCCCTGCCCGCCAGGCGTTCGAGGCGGCGCAGATAGGGCCGGTAGGCACTGCTCCAGGTGGTGCGGCTGCCCGCCGGATGGCGGCGCCGACGGGGGTCGTTGAAAAAGGCGGTTTCGAAATGCTGCAGCTGGAGCGCCAGTGAGGTGGGGGGCGACCCCGCCCGGTGCGGCTCGGTTCCAGGCGGGGCGCTGCGCTCCCTGGAGGCCCATTCCGACCAGGTGAAGCTCTGGCTGGCCAGTTGCTGCAACACCCGCTTCAGCTGGCTCTGGGCTTCGAGCAGGCCGGCCGCATCGGCTGCCAGCCCCAGGCTGATGCGCTGAACCCTGAGGCCGGTGCCGTCCCGGCAGGGCAGGGGACCGCGCAGTCCCAGGCGCTGTCGGCGCTGCTCCAGCCTGAGGCTGATGCCGGCCTCGGCCAGGCGCCGGTTGTGCTCGCGCAGGCGTGCGCCGAGAACAGCGTCGGGGCTGTCCTCGACCGTGGGGATGGCCTCTGCGGCACCGTGCGGGCCTTGGCCAGCCTCGATGGCGGAGGAGGCAGCCATGACGCTGATCGCTGTCAGAGCGTGGAGCGCCGACCCTATCGGGCTTCCACGGCGACGGCCAGCCCAGGGGCTCCAGCGTTACGCTCTCCACGTGATTCGCCTTACAGGACGAGGGATGGCCAAGGTCGGCGTGCTGCTGCTGAACCTCGGTGGTCCCGAGCGGATTCAGGACGTGGGTCCGTTTCTTTACAACCTGTTTTCGGATCCTGAGATCATTCGCCTGCCCAACCCGGCCCTGCAGAAGCCGCTGGCCTGGTTGATCAGCAGCCTGCGAAGCGGTAAGTCTCAGGAGGCCTACCGCTCGATCGGCGGCGGGTCGCCCCTGCGCCGGATCACCGAGCAGCAGGCCAGCGAGCTGCAGAGCTCACTGCGCTCCCGAGGCATTGAAGCCACCACGTATGTGGCGATGCGCTACTGGCATCCGTTCACTGAATCCGCCGTTTCCGATATCAAGGCCGATGGGATTGATGAGGTGGTGGTGCTGCCCCTCTATCCTCATTTCTCGATCAGCACGAGCGGCTCCAGTTTCCGCGAGCTGCAGCGGTTGCGCCAGGCTGATCCCGCCTTTTCGAAGCTGCCGATCCGTTGCATCCGCAGCTGGTATGACCACCCGGGCTACATCGATGCACTCGCGGCCCTGATTGAACGCCAGATCGGCGAGTGTGAGGATCAGGCTGCTGCCCATGTGTTCTTCAGTGCCCACGGCGTGCCCAAGAGTTACGTCGAGGAAGCCGGCGATCCCTATCAGCAGCACATTGAAGGCTGTGCAGC
>CAIXOZ010000053.1 GCA_903921295.1 uncultured cyanobacterium
CTCCGAAGCCTCTTCTATCGCCAACGAGATCCTCGCCGAATTCATCGGTGCTGATACCGATCGGGTTGAGATCATCTTCACCAAGTTCATCAATCTGGTGAACTCAAAGCCTGTCGTTCAGACCCTGCTTCCCCTGGACCCCCAGGGCATTGCCAGTCAGGATGATGAGATCTTCCGTCTCACCACCCGCGAAGGTCAGCTCCGGGTTGAGAAGGACAAGGCTGTGAACGCTGAGCCCCCGATCGCCTCCGATCTGGTGTTTGATCAGAGCCCCGATCAGCTTCTGAATGCGCTTCTGCCCCTCTACCTCCAGAACCAGCTGCTGCGTTCCCTTCAGGAAGCTGCTGCCAGCGAGCTGGCCAGTCGGATGACGGCAATGAACAACGCCAGCGACAACGCCAAGGCTCTCGCCAAGACTCTGACCCTTGATTACAACAAGGCTCGTCAGGCTGCGATCACCCAGGAAATCCTGGAAGTGGTCGGCGGTGCTGCTGCGATGAGCTGAGCTCCTTCCGCTCGCTTTTCATGAACCGGCCCCAGGGCCGGTTTTTTATTGTCCTGGAGTCCGCTTTCTGTGGTTGCGGTGACGTCCGATCTGGTGATCACCAGCCTCTTCCCTCTGGCCCTCGGTCAGGCGCATCTGTCCATCGATCCGCTCGATACAGCGGTTCTGATGCAGGCGATCCTTGGCTTACGCGATCAGGCCCGGTCCAATCCAGATCCCGACTGCGCCTGGACCGGCGATCTGCAGGGCATCTGGCAGTTCCATCGCCATCCTGATGCCCGGGGGCTCGTGTCGCTGGTGGTTGCTCAGGCCTGGGCCTATCTGAGCGGTCTCGGCTTTTCGACCTCGGCCGTGGCATTGCACCTCCAGCGCTGCTGGCCTGTCGTCAGCGAGCCTGGGCAGCTGGTCGGTCGTCACCACCACCCCAATGCCCATCTCAGTGCGGTGCTCTATCTCAATGGCGATGGCAGCGGACGCAGCGGATGCCTGCGCCTTTTCCCCCATCAGTTCTGCAATGAACTGGTGCCTGGTCTTGCCGTTGGTCACGACGGGCCGATCGATCCCCTGCATTCCCTCAACCGTGCCTGGGTGGATCTTGCACCGGTCGCCGGACTGCTGGTCCTGTTTCCTGCCTCCACCGATCACGCCGTGCTCGTCAACGACAGTGACGACCTGCGCTTCTCGATCAGTTTCGACTTTGTCTTGACCGCGCCGGCAGGTGTGGGTGATCAGGGGGCACCCCCGGAATATCTGGCCCCCCATCCCAGCCGCTGGCAGGCCCTTGATCCCCCTGCTGCTGGTGCTGAGGCATGATCGACCGCCTACCCCTCTGCATTTCATGAGCGCGATTCATCGCATTTCCGTCGATTTCAACGGCAGCGTGCAGACCTTCAACGGCGCTGAGGATCAGACGGTACTGGCGGCCGCAGAAGCCGCGGGGATGGCCTTGCCCAGCTCCTGCTGCTCAGGCGTCTGCACCACCTGTGCTGCCGTGGTCCGGGAGGGCTCGGTGCATCAGCCTGACGCGATGGGGGTCAAGGCTGAGCTGCAGCAACAGGGGTATGCCCTGCTCTGTGTCGCCTACCCCCGCACCGATCTGACCCTCGTCGCCGGGCAGGAGGATGCCCTTTATGAAGCCCAGTTCGGTCAGTTCCAGAAGTGAGGGCTTCTGCAGGAGCGCTTCCGAGGCACCGTTGCCTGGGATCCCAGGTTGCTCTGCGGTAATCTCCCCCTTCAGCTTTTCGTAAGTTTGCGTTGCGGCTCCTGATCCTTCGACCGGGCGCTCCGTCCATGTCCCTGCAGTTGAGGAAGAGGTGGCTGGCGGCGGCTCTGCCGCTGGGCCTCTTCGTTTCTGGTCCTGGGAGCCGCGACGGCCTTCTGGTGGCTCCATTCTCACGTGGTCCCGGGACGCCGCCTCCCCGCACGGAGAAGGAGCGCCTGATCAGCCTCGGCCAGAAACTCTCGCAACTTGAGCAGCAGCTTGCCCGTCTCGGGGTGAAGCCGGCTTCCGGTATCGGAGGGCGCGGTGGCCCGGAACTCCCCGTGACCCTCGCCGATCTTGAGCAGGAATCCGAAAGACTCAGCGATCGGGTCCAGGTGCTCTCCACCCATCGTGAAGCCCTGAGCACCCAGCTCAGACGTCGCTATGACCTGGCGCTGCCCCTCGCCAACCTGCCGTTGGGGGTGCCGCTGCGCGGCGGGTTTGATTACACCTCCGGCTTCGGTCTGCGCTCTGATCCCTGGACCGGCGCCGCCACCGCCCACAACGGTATTGATCTTGCGGCTGATCACGGGGCCACGATCGTGGCCAATGCCCCCGGTCGCGTCGTGGCCTGTGAGTACCGTTCCGGCTACGGTCTGATGCTCGAGATCAATCACGGGGGCGGTCTTGCCACCCGTTACGGCCACCTGTCTGCCTGTCGGGCGAAGCCCGGCGAGCTCGTGCTCCGTGACCAGTCGATCGCCGCTGTGGGCAACAGTGGGCGCAGCACCGGTCCGCATCTGCACTACGAGGTGCTGATCAAGGGGCGAGCCATCGACCCTGCCCCTCTGGTCTGGCTGTCTTCCGCCCCTCCTGTCTGACTGTGATGCATCCCCTCCTCACCAAGGTCCTTGATGGCCTGCGGCGTCCCTGGCAGGTTCTCGCTGAGCGCCGGATCCGTCACGTGATGACCCTGGTGGCGTCCGTGACGCAGCTCGAGGGCTCGATTGAATCCAAGGGCAGCCTGAGGATCGAGGGTTCTCTCGTGGGTGATGTCTGCATTGAAGGAGCCCTTGAGGTGTTGCCGGAGGCTTCGATCAAGGGCCTGGACATCCACTGCCAGGATCTGCTGCTTGCGGGATCCATCGAGGCTGATGTCGTCGCCAGCGGCTCGGTGCGGATCCTCCCTGGGGGGTGTCTGCGCGGCAGCCTGCGTTGCCTGAGCCTGCAGGCTCCCGCAGGAGCCTGCTTCGAAGGACCGATCAGCGTCGGCAACTCCGGTGCGGATCGCGACCCCCTGGACAGGGGCAACACCTTCTCGGGTGTTCTTGCACCGATGTCCAGCCTTGATGCCCCGGCATGAGGCTGGAACCTCTCGACCTCTGGTTGGAACTGCCCGCAACGGGTCCTTTGCTTCCTCAGATTCAGGCCTGCCTTCGCGAGCGGCTCGGTGAAGCTGCCCTGCCGTTGCGCTGGGCGATCACGGCGGCGGAATCCGGCGGGGGGCGGCGGCGCCTGCGGATCGAGGCGGTGGTTCTGCATCCGGAGCCGCGATGAGCGTGACCTTGTTGCCGCCGCCCTTGCCCACGCTGATGCTGATTCCCACGGGCATCGGTTGTGAGCTCGGCGGCTACGCCGGTGATGCCCTGCCGGCAGCGCGACTGCTCGCTGCCGCCAGCGGTTGTCTGATCACCCACCCGAATGTGATGAATGGCGCCTCCCTGTACTGGAGTGATCGCCGCATCCATTACGTCGAAGGTTGGAGCCTCAATCGTTTCGCCGCCGGTGAGCTGGTGTTGCGGCCGGTACCCCGGCAGCGCATCGGTCTGTTGCTGGATGTCGGCATTGAGGAGGGGTTGCGCCATCGCCATCTGCAGGCCGCCGATGCCTGCCGCGCCAGCCTCGGTCTGGAGATCGGCCCCGTGGTCACCACGGATCAGCCGCTTCAGGTGCAGCTGCAGCAGGGCCCCAGCGGCAGCAGCTGGGGGACCCTGGCCCATCCCGGTGCCCTGTGGCGGGCCGCCGAGTCCCTGGTTGCTGCCGGGGCCACCGCGCTGGCGGTGGTGGCCCGGTTCCCGGATGACATCGGCAGCGAGGCTCTGTCCGCTTACCGGCAGGGCTCCGGTGTCGATGCACTGGCGGGCGCTGAAGCCGTGATCAGCCATCTGCTCAGCAGCCGCTTCGGCCTCCCCTGCGCCCATGCACCGGCGCTGGCCCCCTTGCCCCTTGAGCCCGATCTCGATCCACGGGCGGCGGCGGAGGAGCTCGGTCACACCTTCCTGCCCTGTGTTCTGGTCGGTCTCAGTCGCGCCCCATCCCTGGTGGCCCCCGAGGCCTTCCGTCCCGGTGATCTGGAGGGTGATCAGCTCGGCGCGGTGGTGGTCCCGGCTGGAGCCCTTGGCGGTGAGGCGGTGCTCGCCGCCCACGCCCGCGGTGTGCCCCTGATCGTCGTCACCTCCAACCGCTCCGTGCTCTCGGTCGACGCGGAGTCCCTTGGACTGGGTGCGGAGGCACCGGTGCTTGAGGTCGCCAGCTATGCCGAAGCCGCTGGCGTCGTGCTGGCTCTTCGTGAGGGGATCAGCCCGGCGGCACTGCAGCGACCGCTCAGTCGCTCAGCCGCGCCTGGCGACTGACCCGGGCCCTGGTCCTGATGCCGGGAGGGAAACGGCAGGCGCCGGGTTCAGAGGGCCGCGATCGGCATTCTCCATCCGTTGCCGAAGGCGCGCCGGCTCACCTTGATCAGCGGCGGTGCCTGGCGCCGTTTGAATTCCGCCCGCCGCAACAACCCCTGAATCCGATCGGCCAGGGCCGGGTCGATGCCTTCCGCCACAAGATCCTCCGGGCTGCGCAGGTCTTCGATGTAGGCCTTCAGCACCCGATCCAGCAGGGGGTAATCGGGAAGCGAATCGCTGTCCCGCTGATCCGGTCGAAGCTCGGCGCTGGGCGGTTTGCTGAGGATCGCCTCGCCGATCAACGGCCCGTCGGCGGGCAGGCCGAGCTCCCGACGGCAGTCGGTGGCCTCCGGGCTGTCCAGCCAGGCGCAGAGGGCGAAGACGGTGGTCTTGTAAAGATCGCCGATCACGGCCAGGCCACCGTTCATGTCGCCGTACAGCGTGCAGTAGCCCACCGCCAGCTCGGATTTGTTGCCCGTGCTCAGCAGCAGATGGCCCTGTTGGTTGGCGAGCGCCATCAGCAAGGTGCCGCGGATGCGGGATTGGAGGTTTTCTGCGCTCACCCCGGTGGTTCCACCACTGAGCACGGGGGTCAGGGCCTGATCAAACCCCTGCATCAGCGGTTCGATCGGCACGGTGGCGCGCGGGATTCCCAGCCGGTTGGCCAGGGCCAGGGCGTCGTCGATCGATCCCAGGGAGCTGTAGGGCGACGGCAGCAGCAGGGACTGCATGCGCTCGGGTCCGAGAGCGGCGGCACCGATCGCCGCCACCAGGGCGGAATCGATGCCGCCACTGAGGCCGAGCAGGGCCGAGCGAAAGCCGCACTTACGGGCGTAATCGGCCACCCCCAGCACCAGCACCCGAAACACCTGCTCGAGCGACGGCGGAGACGATGCCGTCAGCGCGATCGAGCCCTCCCCGATCCCAGCCCCTGCCGACGGCTGGGCCGCCCCCGGCTCGGTTCGGACCGGCGCTGAAGGGTCCGGTGCCACCCAGAGATGCACTGCCTCCCTGGCGAAGGGCAGCGCGGTCGCCAGGGCACCGTTGGCCGCCACCACGAAGCTGGCGCCATCGAAGACGAGGTCGTCGTTTCCACCCACCTGGTTGACATAGACCACGGGACAGCGGAGCCGGCGGGCTGCTGCCGCCGCCAGCTGTCGGCGCTGATCAGCCTTGCCGATGCCGAACGGCGAGGCTGAAAGATTGAGCAGCAGGTCCGGTCGCAGGGGTTGCAGGGCTTCGATCGGGTCGGGACCCTGCAAGCGTTGGCCAGCGATGTCCGGTTCGACCCACAGGTCCTCGCAGATCGTCAGGCCCAGGCGCCAGTCCCTGCCATCCAGGTTGAGTGCCAGCAGCGAGGGCTCGCTGGCGGGCCGGAAGTAACGGCGCTCATCGAACACGTCGTAGCTCGGCAGCAGGTGCTTGCGCGCCACCACCCGCCAATGGCCGTCATGAATCAGGGCGACGGCATTGTGCAGGTTGGGGAGGTCCGCATCGGCACACGGTTCCACGATCCCCACCAGCACCGCCAGGCTTGGATCGAGGTTCTGAGAGAGCTGATCGAGCACACGCCGTTGCTGCTCCACCAGGGACGGCCTCAACAGCAGATCGCGGGGTGGATAGCCCCAGAGCATCAGCTCGGAACCCACCAGCAGCTGGGCGTTCTGGCGCGCTGCCTCGCGGCAGGCCCGTTCCAGTCTGGCGCCGTTGCCCTGCAGGTCTCCCACCAGGGGATTGAGCTGGGCCAGGGCCAGGAGCATCAGGGGCTTTCCGGAGCTTCCCTGGAACCGTAGAGCCTGCGCACCACCGGGCGAATGGCGGCTGGGATCAGGGCGATCGCCTCAGGACCTGTCGCTCCCAGTTCCCGGATCCTGGAGCTGGCGCTGGCTTCGAGCGCCAGGGGCAGCACCTCGACCCTGGCTCCCTGTCGGCGCAGGCTTTCCAGCGCGTCCTCCTTCAGCGGCCAGCCCCGGCGTGGGATCACCGCCAGCCGCACCTGCGGCAGCAGCTGGTCGGCGGCACGCCAGCGGGGAATCTGCTCCAGAAGGTCACTGCCGATCACCAGCACCAGCTCGGCTTGCGGCCACCGTCGCCGGGCCCTGGCCAGGGTCTCGATCGTCCAGGGGCTGCTCAGCTCCTGAATCCAGTGGACCCGCGGATGGGCCAGGGTGTTGACGAGCTTCTCCAACAGCCGGGCCCGGAGGTCGAGCGGAGCGCCGTGCTGCTTGAGCGGATTGTCGCTGGCCCACGTGGCCACTTCGGGGTAGCGCGTCGCCAGGCCCTCCAGCACGCCGAGATGGCCGACCGTGGGCGGATCGGCGCTGGTGCCGAAGAGGGCGACGCAGGTTGGCGCTGGCGTCGTGCTCATCGGGGCCCCGTTGCGCCGATGGGCTGGTCCATGGGGGCAGCCTTCGCCTCCAGGCCGGTCAGTCGGTGCGGCCAGCGATGCAACCAAAGCCCCACCCGTTCGTCCTGACGGGCCAGGCGCTTGAGCAGGGCCCCGGGCCTGGCGCCGCCGCGGCGCTGACTGTTGACCAGGGCCCGGGCGGTCAGGCGTCCGGTGCGTTGGGTGGATTGCACCGCCAGGGCCGCCTGGGCCAGGGCCACCGGCGCCGCCGGTGCCAACGTCAGGCCACCGCTCAGGGGCGCTGCTGCCAGCAACAGCTGGCGGACGACACTGAGGCTGATCTGGATGCCCAGCTGGGCGCCGCCCAGCCATAGCCCCTGCAACGAGAGCCGCCACACCAGGCGACGCGCCGCCGCGCCGGCCATCGGCAGGCCATAGAGCTTGCTCAGCGCCACCACCAGGGCGGTGTCGCAGGCCAGCCCCGCCGCCAGGTCGAGCATCAGGAAAGGGTTGGCGGCGACGCCGGTGGCTTTCAGCGCCGCATAGCGACCGATCAACCGGTCGGCGGCGGCGCGGTTCCTCTGCAGCCGCCACTCGAGCAACCGGTGCTGAAATGCGTCGGCTTCGCGCAGGGCATTGATCGCCAGCAGCAAGGGTCCTTCCCTTTCCAGCCGTGGCCGCAGCACGTCGATCAAGGCGTCGATCCTGGCGGCACCCGGTTCACTGCGCACGCGGCCATCGGGGCGGAGGCCGGGGTGGCGCGGGGAGGCGGCCACGGCCACCAGGGGAAGCTCCCCATGCAGCGGCGGCAGGCGCCGACGGATGCTGGCCAGCAGCTCCTCCCGATCCCCGACCGGCCAGGTATCGATCCGGTTGAGCACGAGCAGCAGGGGTTTGCCGCGCTTCAGCAACTGCTCGAGGGCTTCGCGATCGATGCTGGTGAGATCGCTGTCGATCACGAACAGCACCAGATCCGCAGCAACGGCAAGGGCGGCCGCCTGTTGCTGGCGTTCGGCCGCTCCCACTTCATCCATGCCTGGGGTGTCGAGCAGATCCACCCCCGCCAGACCGGTGATCGCCACGGGCCACGGTTCGACCTGCTGGCGGCGGGTGCTGCCATGGGCCACGTCGGTGCTGAACAGATCCGCCCCGATCAGAGCATTGAGCAGGCTCGACTTGCCCACGCCGACGCGTCCGAAGACGGCCAGCCGCAGTCGCCGCTGCTCCAGACGTTCGAGCTGCTGGTCGAGGGCCTGAAGCTCCGCCGCCAGACTGGCGCGTTCGCGGGCGGTCAGCAGGAGCTGGCGTCGCCATTGGCTCAGCAGCAGCCACGAACGCTCCGGGATGTCGGGGTTGGTCGGGGTGCTGATCACGCCGTCGGGGGGACCGCAGGTGCTGGCGGATTCATGCTGCCGGGTGTGGCTGTGCCATCTTCTCGCTGTGGGATGCCCGTTGCACCATGTCGATCACGTCTGCGATTCATGCGGAACGCCGCCAACGGTTTCTGGAGCAGCTCGGTGGAGCAGCGGCGGTCATTCCCGGCGCCACCCTGGTCAGTCACCATGCTGACTGCGAGTGGCCATTCCGCCAGGCCAGCGATTTCTGGTATCTCACCGGCTTCGATGAGCCGGATGCGGTGGCCCTGCTTCTGCCACACCGGCCAGAGGGCGAACGCTACATCCTGTTCGTGAATCCAAGGCAGCCCACCGCTGAGGTGTGGCATGGGTTCCGCTGGGGCTGTGAGGGGGCGGTGGAGCACTTCGGCGCCGACCGTGCCCATCCCCGGGATGAACTGGCGCAACGCCTGCCGGACTACCTCAAGGGTGCCGAGGGCATCGCCTTCCGGGTGGGTAGGCATCCTGCCATCGAACCCCTGGTGCTTCAGGCCTGGGCGGCGCAGCTCGATCAGGCTCCGCGGGGAGGGGCGGCGGCTCTGGGGCTGGTGGCGCCCTGCCCGCTGCTGCACGCGCAGCGGCTGCGCAAAAGCCCGGAGGAGCTCGAGCGGCTGCGGGAGGCGGCGAGGATCTCGGCCGAGGCCCATGAGCTGGCCAGGCAGGTGGCTCGCCCCGGGTTGAGCGAGCGGCAGGTGCAGGCGGTGATCGAGCAGCACTTCATGGAGCAGGGAGCACGCGGTCCTGCCTATGGCTCGATCGTGGCCGGCGGCGACAACGCCTGCGTGCTGCACTACACCGCCAACAACGCCCGGCTGCAGGATGGCGACCTGCTTCTGATCGATGCCGGCTGCAGCCTGCAGGATTACTACAACGGCGACATCACACGCACCTTCCCGATCAATGGGCGCTTCAGCGCAGAGCAGCGGGAGCTTTACACGCTGGTGTTGCGGGCCCAGGAGGCCGCCATCGCCGTGGTCGCCCCTGGCGCCAGCGCTGAAACGGTGCATGGCACCGCCCTCAGGGTGCTGGTGGAGGGTCTGGTGGAGCTTGGCCTGCTCAGGGGTGACCCTGAGGGCCTGATCGAGCAGGGCGCCTATCGCCATCTCTACATGCACCGCACCGGGCACTGGCTGGGCCTCGATGTGCACGATGTCGGCGCCTATCGGCTCGGAGAGCGCCCGGTGGCGCTTGAGCCCGGCATGGTGCTCACGGTGGAACCCGGCCTGTATGTGAGTGATCGCCTGCCGGTGCCCGAAGGACAGCCGGCGATCGCGGCGCGCTGGAAGGGCATCGGCATCCGTATCGAGGATGACGTGGCGGTCACAGCCCAGGGGGCCGAGATCCTCACGGCCGCGGCCCTGAAGAGCGTCGCGGCGATGGAGCGCTGAGCGGGTTCAGCCCAGCTGCTGCAGCCACCGCTCCACCAGGTCGGGCGTCAGATCGGAGGTCCGCTCCAGAATCTGATCGGCCCCCGCCCGGCGCAGAGCGGATTCGTAGGCAGAGCGCGAGGGGGCGTTGTGCAGGTGCGGGGGGGCCACCGCCAGGCTCAGGTACGGCTGCTGCGGGTGGCGTTGGCGGGCACGGGTCACGGTGATCACATCGGCCACCGTGTCACCGAGATAGAGCGTCGGCACCCCACCGGCCCCGGCAGGCCGGCCCGAGAGCTGTTCAGCCAGTCTGATCAGGCCCGTGGGGTCGGGCTTGTCAGGAGCTTCGCCCATGGCGATCAAGGGGGGATCGCTGAGTCCAAGACGGCGTTCGAGCACGAAACGGGCCGAGGGCGGTTCGGCGCCGCTCACGAACCCCCAGAGCAGGCCGGCAGCCTCCAGGCGTTCAAAGAACGGTCGCTCCACGAGCAGCGGCTCCTGGCCGATGAAGCCGGTCCAGGAGCCGGGATCCTCTTCCGGATCTCCGCCGAAGTAGTGCCCGCTGAACACCGCCACCAGCTGCTCACGCTCCGGCAGCGGCTGGTGGCCATGCCGGCGCAGCAGTTCCAGGCTCGCGTCCCAGTCGTTGTTCCAGCAGCCTTCCCCCTTGAGGGCATCGATCACGGCCGGTTCCGGTCGCCAGCCGCAGAAGTGATGCACGGTTTCCACGATTGCGCGCCGGTAGCTTCCGGACACATCCCGGATCACACCGTCGATGTCGAAGAGGAGAACTGCCTTGGGGATCAGGGGGAGGGGTGCGGGGGCTGGTAGGTTAGTTGTTTGACTTTCTGCCTTGAGCGCCGAAACCATGACAGCCACCGAGAGCGCCTCAGACATCAGCGCTTCGAGCGCCGCTGATGTCG
Source organism: uncultured cyanobacterium (assembly GCA_903921295.1). GTDB lineage: Bacteria > Cyanobacteriota > Cyanobacteriia > PCC-6307 > Cyanobiaceae > CAIXOZ01. Next base: position 10,410 of record CAIXOZ010000053.1, read on the forward strand.
CCGCAGGCGGTGCTGTCGGCGCCGCTCCCCAGGGGGCTGGAGCCGAAG
>CAIXOZ010000054.1 GCA_903921295.1 uncultured cyanobacterium
GACAGGTGTTTCCCGGGCGAGGGTTTCCCCGATTCGAACCCGATAGGAATAAAGGGATTCACCAAAAAAGCGACTATCAGGACGAGCGAAATAAATCATCTCGAACACACACATCCTTGGCGGCTGTTCGATCCAGATCTGGCGATGGGGTGCCGAATCACCGGGTCGGAAATGGATCAGTTCACCAGGCTGAACGTCGTCCTGAAAACGGGCGCCAATGATGTCAAGGCCACAGGTTTCGCTGCTGACGACCCACTGGGCCTGGTGAGGGTCACCGAGATAGCCGAACACCAGCGGACGGATGCCATGGCCATCGCGCAAGGCATACAGCCCCTCGGGCGTGCCGATCACCAGACTGAAGGCGCCGCGACAGCGTGCGGCAGCCTGACGGATGCCCGCTTCCCAGGTTGCGCCCTCATCCATCGACTGTTGCAGAGCAAAGGCGATCAGTTCGGAATCGGTTGTGGAGGTGAATTCCACATCCGGTATCGCCATCGAGATGGCCTGACGCAATTCGCCGGCGTTGACCAGGTTGCCGTTGTGGGCCAGGGCAAAGGGCCCCTGGGCCGTCATCAGAACCACGGGCTGGGCGTTGCAGACCTTGCTGCTGCCGGTGGTGGAATAGCGGTTGTGACCGATGGCCAGGGTGCCGGGCATCCGTTCCAGCACGTCCTGGTCAAAGACCTGACTGACCAGACCCATGTCCTTGTGGAGCCGCACCTTTGGGCCATCGAAGACGGCAATACCCGCAGACTCCTGACCCCGGTGCTGCAGGGCGTAGAGGCCGAAATAGGTGAGATTGGCCACCGGCTGATCCGCCGCCATCACGGCGAACACACCGCAGGCCTCCTCCATCCTGTCCGGTCGTTCAGAAGCAACAACGTCTGCGATGGGCATCCGATCTGGAGACGCTGGAACCTCGATCATCACTCTCTGCGGGTGGGGCACACCGCTCACACCAACCTGAGGCTCCTGGAACGGCACTGGCCTGCTCGCCTTCAGATTGACTTCAACATTCTGCCTCAGGCCTGACCCGCCATCCGCCGGGGGATCGCTCGCTCATAGGTCTCCTGCAACGGAGCCAAGGCTTGATCGAGCCAAAGAACCCCGTCATGCAGCACCTGCAAACGACCGTCCTCCTGAACAGTGCCAAGGCGCTGCGCCGGAATCGACGCGCTCTCCAGGGCCGCCTGCCAGGCCTGAGAGCGGGCCTCGGACACACTCACCAGAATCCGAGCCCCACCTTCAGCGAACAGCAGGCGATCGGGTCGGAGCGCCGAGCTCGCCACGGTGATGTGGGCACCGAGTCCGGAGGCGATGCAGGATTCCGCCAACGCCACCGCCAATCCGCCATCACTGAGATCATGGGCCGAGGTCACCAGACCCTCGCGGATGGCCTGACGCAGGAAGGCCTGCACTTGACCCTCGAGCGGCAGATCGGTGATCGGCGGTCGACCGGTGACCTGACCATGGATGCGTTCCAGGTAGCTGCTGCCGGCCAGCGACACCCGCGGATCATCGCCATTCGCCGTCAGCGGCACACCAAGCAACCAGATCGAATCGCCAGCAGCCCGCCAGGCACTGCCGGTGACATGCCGCAGATCCGCCACCAGACCGACCATGCCGACCACCGGAGTGGGATGGATCGGCTGCATGCGGCCATCGGGAAGGCGGGTTTCGTTGTAGAGGGAGACGTTGCCGCCGGTCACCGGCGTGTCCAGGGCACTGCAGGCCGCCGAAAGTCCCCGGCAGGCCATCGCCAGCTGCCAGTAGCCGGTATCCGTGTCGGGTGACGGGAAATTGAGGTTGTCGGTGATCGCCAGGGGTTCAGCACCGACACAGCTGAGATTGCGGGCCGCTTCAGCGACGGCCGCCTGACCACCGCGTTCGGGATCCAGGGCGACCCAGCGGTTCGGACAGTCGACGACTGCCGCCACGCCCCGGCTCACGGCCTCCAGGGATCCAGGACCCTGTTGTGGCCTCAGGCGCA
>CAIXOZ010000055.1 GCA_903921295.1 uncultured cyanobacterium
CTGCTCGGGGGGGATCCGGGCATCGGCAAGAGCACCCTGCTGCTCCAGAGCGCCCAGGCGATGGCGGCTGCGGCTTCGGTGCTTTACGTGAGCGCCGAGGAATCGGCCCAGCAGGTTCGGCTGCGCTGGCGGCGGCTTGCCACGGCCCCCGCGTCAGCCGCTCAGGGGCCTGGCACGCCGATCGCAGAGTCAGAGGCCTCCTCCTCCGGAGCCGGTGCCGGGGCCACCGCCGCCGGGCCTGACCATGCCACCGCCATGCCCTCCCAGGCCTCGTTCCAGCTCCTGGCTGAAACCGACCTGGAGCTGGTGCTGCAGGAACTGGAGGCGCTGCGGCCCGCTGTGGCTGTGATCGACAGCATTCAGGCCCTGCACGACGGTGAGCTGGCCAGCGCCCCAGGGTCGGTCGCCCAGGTGCGGGAGTGTGCTGCCGCCCTGCAGCGGTTGGCCAAGCGCCAGAACACGGCCCTGCTCCTGGTGGGACACGTGACCAAGGAGGGGGCGCTGGCGGGACCGAAGGTGCTTGAGCATCTGGTGGACGCGGTGCTCACCTTCGAGGGTGACCGCTTCGCCAGCCACCGATTGCTGCGCGCCGTCAAGAACCGCTTCGGGGCGACCCATGAACTGGGGGTGTTCGAGATGCAGGGCCGTGGCCTGGCTGAGGTGCTGAATCCCAGTGAGTTGTTTCTCGGCGGTGACGAGCCCAGTGCCGGCACCGCCACGATCGTGGCCTGCGAGGGCACCCGCTCGCTGGTCGTGGAATTGCAGGCCCTGGTGAGCACCACCAGCTATGCCAGTCCCCGGCGCACCGCCACCGGCATCGGCACCAACCGTCTGCATCAGATCCTGGCGGTGCTCGAGAAGCATCTCGGCCTGCCGCTCTCCCGTTTCGATTGCTACCTGGCCGTAGCCGGTGGCCTGCAGGTGGAGGAGCCCGCCGCGGACCTCGGCGTGGCTGCGTCGGTGGTGGCCAGCTACCGCGATCTTGTGCTGCCGGCTGGCACGGTGCTGATCGGTGAACTTGGCCTCGGCGGCCAGCTGCGGCCTGTGGGGCAGCTGGAGCTGCGCCTGCAGGAGGCGGCCCGGCTCGGTTTTCGCCGGGCGGTGGTGCCGCGGGGGAGCGGCCTCGGTCGTCTGGCGGCCAGCCTGGATCTGGCGCTGCTGGAGGCGGGCACCGTCAGTGAAGCCCTGGTGGCTGCCCTTGGGGTCAATCCGGCCGACGATCGGGCCTTAGGGGCTGGAGCCTGAGGAGCACCCCTCCCCGCCCGGGGGCCTGGCTCCTCAGGGCTGCTCTCCTGACGGCATGGCCGTCGGAACCGGCCTCAGAAGTAGACGTCGACGCTGCCCCGGCCGCTGGTCTTGAGCCAGTTCTGGGCCTCGATGTAGTTGTTGGGCGCCATCCGGATCGCCTTGCCCCAGAAGTCGGCGGCCAGATCGAAGCAGCGATCGGCTTCATCCCGCTCACCCCGCTCTTCGGCCAGGGAGCCGAGGTGGTGGTGGATCACGGCCATGTTGTTGAGGGCCTGGGGCATCTTGCTGTTCAGCTCCAGGGCCTGGCCATAGAAGTCCAGGGCTTTCGTGTGTTCGCCATTGCTGGCGAAGACCAGGGCCATGTTGTAAAGAATGAAGGCGCGATCGTTGGGGTCTTCCTCAAGTTTCAGGGCTTCCTCATAGTTCTCCAGGGCCTCGGCATATTCACCATCCGCCTGGGCGCTCATGCCGTCGCGGTAATAGGCAAACGCCTCCTTCGCCCGACGGTTGGTGGGCAGGACCTTCAGGATCAGGTCGGCCATCACCGTGAAGCTCTTGTCGATGAAGTTGTCGTTGCGTTGACTGCGGGGCACGGCGGGCGAAGGCAGCGGAGCGGGTGTCCATCCTGCCGCCTGGAACCGCGCCCGCGACGCCTGTTCGGCCGTTCCCGTGGCGGATGTTGAAATCCGGGCATCCGCGGCTGCCGATTCCTGCGTTCTCCCTAGCCTGGGGATCCCGAGCGGCTGCTGCCGGCCCCTGCCTTGGCTGTTGCCCCTTCCCCTGTTGTCAGCGCTGAAGTCAGCGGCCAGCCGCGCCTGCACACGGTGCTCCTGGAGCTCGAGGGCCTTCGCTGCGGGGGCTGTGTGCGCGCCGTTGAAGCGAAGCTGCTCCAGTATCCCGGCGTCCGGCAGGCCAGCGTCAACCTGCTGCAGCGCACCGCCTGGGTGGAGCTTGATCCTGCGGCCCTCGCGGGGCTGCTGGTCAGTCTGGCCGCCAGTGGCTACCCCGCGCAGCGCCGCGAGGACCACGATCCTGCCCTGTCCCTGGCGGAACGTCGCCAGGCCCGTAGCTGGTGGCAGCAATGGCAGCAGCTGCTGACGGCTCTGCTGTTGTTGCTCGTTTCCGGAGCCGCCCACCTCAGCCATGCCCAGGCCGTGCATGCCGGCCATGGCAGCACACCCCTGCCGCCGCTGGCTCAGCTCTGGCTGCATGGGCTGGTGGCCACCGCCGCTCTGGCGGGTCCGGGCCGCGCCATCCTCTGGCAGGGCGGCAGGGCCCTGCTGGCCGGTGCGCCCACGATGGACAGCCTCGTCGGTCTGGGCATGGCCAGTGCCTATGGAGCGAGCGTTGTCGGCTTCTTTCGGCCGGATCTCGGCTGGCCCTGCTTCTTCAATGAGCCGGTGATGTTGCTCGGCTTTGTGCTGCTCGGGCGCTTCATCGAGGAACGGGCCCGCTTCCGCACCGGCCTGGCCCTGCAGGAGCTGGCGGCGCTCCAGCCTGATCAGGCTCTGTTGCTGTGCGCCGATGGCAGCGCCAGGCCGGTGCGCACCGGTGGTCTGCGCCCCGGCGATCGCCTGCAGCTGCTGGCCGGTGATCGGGTGCCGGTGGATGCCGTGGTGGTGGAGGGCTGCTCCAGCCTCGACAGTTCCAGCCTCACCGGTGAATCGATGCCCCAGCCTGTCGTGGTCGGCCAGGAGCTGGCCGCGGGCTGTCTGAACCTCGAGGGAACCCTGGTGCTGGAGGTACGACGCAGCGGTGCGGACAGCGCTGTGGCCCGGATCATTCGTCTGGTGGAGGAGGCCCAGTCCCGCAAGGCACCGATCCAGGGGTTGGCCGATCGGGTCGCCGGTCGCTTCGCCTTGTTCGTGCTCGCCCTGGCTCTGGCGACGGCGCTCTTCTGGGGGCTGTGGGGGCTGCAGCGCTGGCCCGAGGTGCTGGAACGCAGCGGCCAGAGCCCGCTGTCGTTGGTCCTGGAGCTGGCCATCGCCGTGCTCGTGGTGGCCTGCCCCTGTGCCCTGGGCCTGGCCACGCCGACGGCGATCACCGTCGGCTCCGGGCTGGCGGCACGGCAGGGGCTTCTCTTCCGCGGGGGTGCGGCGCTGGAGATGGCCTCCCGGTTGCAGACGGTCGCCTTCGACAAGACCGGCACCCTCACCCTCGGCCAGCCCCAGGTGACGGCGATCGCTCCCCTCGTCTCGGCCGAGGGCGCCAGCATCTCCGGGGATCAGTTGCTGCAGCTGGCGGCGAGCCTGGAGCAGCAGAGCCGCCATCCCCTGGCCCGCGCCCTGGCGCAGGCGGCCCTGGACCGGGGCCTGGCGCCTCTGCCGGTGGTTTCCGTGCAGACCGTCGCAGGCCTGGGGGTGGAAGGTCTGCTGGCCCCTGCCTCCAGGCCCGGATCGCCGGCCGACGTCAGGCCCGCAGTTTCGGCCCTGGCTTCCGGCGAGCGGCTGCGGGTCGGCCGGCTCGACTGGCTGCTGGAGCACCTGGCCCTGCCCTTGGCTGTCGGCGTGCAGGCCAGGCAACGGCAGCAGCAGCTGGAGGATGACGGAGCCACCGTCGTGGCGGTGGCGGTGGGTTCGCGGTTGCTCGGTCTGCTGGCGCTGGCCGACGCGCCGCGCCCGGATGCCCTGGCGGCGACGCAGGCCCTCCGCGATCGTGGGCTGAGGCTCGCGCTCTTCAGCGGCGATCGCCGCCAGCCGGTGACCAGTCTGGCCAGGCAGCTGTCCTTGCCCGTCGAGGATCTCGCCTGGGAGCTGTTACCGGAGCAGAAGCTCGAGCGGCTCAGGCAGCTGCAGCAGGCCGGCCCGGTGGCGATGGTCGGCGATGGCATCAACGATGCACCGGCACTCGCCGCCGCCGATCTCGGTGTGGCCGTGGCCTCAGGCACCCAGATCGCCCAGGACACGGCCGATCTGGTGCTGCTGGGCGATCGCCTTCTGGCCCTGCCGCTGGCCTTCGAACTGGCCGATCGCACCATGGCCAAGGTGCGTCAGAACCTGATCTGGGCCTTCGGCTACAACCTGGTGCTGTTGCCAATCGCCGCCGGCGCGCTGCTGCCGCGTTTCGGGGTGCTGCTGTCCCCGCCGCTGGCGGCGCTGCTGATGGCCTCCAGTTCGGTCACCGTCGTCCTCAATGCCCTGCTGCTGCAGCATGGGCCGGTGAAGCGCCTCCGCTGATGGATTCAGGCCCTCGGAGCCGCGGCCGTTTTCTGGTGCTGGAGGGCATCGATGGTTGCGGCAAGACCACCCAGCTCAGCGCCCTGGCTGAGTGGCTGCCCGGCAGTGGCCTGATGCCGGAGGGGGCGGCCCTGCTGCTGACCCGTGAGCCCGGCGGCACCCCCCTCGGCCACGCCCTGCGGGAGCTGCTGCTGCATTCCGGTGGCGATCAGGCTCCCTGCAGCACCGCTGAACTGCTGCTCTATGCCGCCGACCGGGCTCAGCATGTGGCCACCACCATCACCCCGGCCCTGGAGCGCGGCGACTGGGTGCTGAGCGATCGTTTCGCCGGCTCCACGGCCGCGTACCAGGGCTATGGCCGCGGCCTTCCCCTGGACCTGATCGCCCAGCTGGAGACGATCGCCACGGGGGGCCTGCAACCGGATCTGACCGTCTGGCTCGCGCTGCCGCTGCAGCGGGCTCTGGAGCGACGAAGCGCCCGGGCGGCCGATCGGATCGAGGCCGCAGGCGAGCGCTTCCTGGCGCGGGTGGCCAGCGGTTTTCAGACCCTGGCCGAGGAGTGCCGCTGGTGCACGATCGCTGCCGACCAGCCGCCCCAGGCGGTGACCCAGGCGCTGCAGCAGGCCCTGCATCAGGCTGCCGGCCGCTGGCAGTCCCTCGCCACAGCGAGGCCCGCGGGCTCCACCGGAGCCGGTCGATGAGCACACTGTTTGCCGATCTGATCGGCCAGCCCCGGGCCGTCGCGCTGCTGGAGGCTGCCCTGGTGAAGGACCGCCTGGCGCCGGCTTATCTCTTCGCCGGCGCCGATGGTGTGGGCCGGCGGCTGGCGGCTTTGCGTTTTCTGGAGGGTGTTCTGGCGGGGCCCGGGGGGTCGCCAGGGCTGAGGCGGCGCCTGGTGCAGGGCAACCATCCGGATCTGCTCTGGGTGGAGCCCACTTATCAGCATCAGGGTCAGTTGATCCCGATCTCCCAGGCCGAGGAGCAGGGGGTGGCCCGCCGTGCTCCGCCGCAACTGCGCCTGGAGCAGGTGCGCGGCGTCTCCCGTTTCCTCGCGCGTCGGGCGGTGGAGTCGCGTCGCTCCCTGGTGGTGCTCGAGCAGGTGGAGGCGATGGCCGAGGGAGCGGCCAATGCCCTGCTGAAAACGCTGGAAGAGCCGGGCGATGGACTGCTGATCCTGATCACGGCCACGCCGGAGCGGCTGTTGAGCACGATCCGCTCGCGCTGCCAGCAGATCCCTTTCCTGCGGCTGGATCCGCAGGATCTGGACAGGGTGCTGGCTTCCGTGTCCTCAGAGGATGGGGCGACCGATGGGGCGGCGGATCCACCGGCGCTGCGCGAGCTGGCGGCTGGATCCCCGGGGGCGCTGCTGCAGCACCGGCGCCAGTGGCGGCAGCTGCCGGAGGGGCTGGCGGATCGGTTGCGCGTACGCCACCGTGAACCGCTTGAGGCCCTGGCTCTGGCCCGAGATCTCACCGAGGCTCTCGATGGAGAGCAGCAGCTGTGGTTGCTCGACTGGTGGCAGCAGGTGCTCTGGCTGGAGACCCACGATCCGGAGCCGCTGCGGCGGCTTGAGAGGCTCAGGCTGCAGCTCCGGGCCTACGTGCAGCCGCGGCTGGCCTGGGAGGTGGCCCTGCTCGATCTGAGCGGCCTCAGGCGCTGACGCGGTTGTCTTCGTTCTTGGGGCTGGCCTCGATGCCGCCGTTGATCGATTCGAGCGCCTTGCCGGCTCCGGCGGGGCCGGCCGTGGCCTGGGAGCGGCGATCGCGGGCGTCGCGGATCACCGTTTCCATGGCACCCAGTTGCTCGCCGGTCGGCAACTCCAGGCAGTATCCGGCTCCGTACACGGTCTTGATGAACCGGGGCTTGCGGGGATCGGGTTCGAGTTTCGTGCGCAGGTGGCGGATGTGCACCCGGATTGTCTCGATGTCGTCGTCGGGTTCATAGCCCCAGACCTCCTTGAGGATCAGGGAGGGGGCCACGGTCTGGCCGTGACGCTGCAACAGGCAATGCAGCAGCTCGAATTCCAGGTGGGTGAGGCGCACCGGCTGGTCGAACCAGATCGCTTCGTAGCGCTCGGGCACCAGGGTGATGGCGCTATAGCTCAGGATCTCGCTGTGCTTGGTGGAGATCGGCGCCCGATCGCTGCGACGCAGCAGCGCCTTCACCCGCACCAGCAGCTCCTCGAGATCGAAGGGTTTGGTGAGGTAGTCATCGGCGCCGGAATTGAAGCCGCTCACCTTGTCCTTGGTGCCGCCGAGGGCGGTGATCATCAGGATCGGAATCCGGGCCGTGCGCTCATCGCGGCGCAGGCGCTGGCAGAGGGTGAGGCCATCAACCTTCGGCAGCATCAGGTCGAGCAGGATCACATCCGGGGTGTACTGCATCGCCAGGGCCTGGCCCTTGATGCCGTCTTCGGCCTTCTGAACGTCGAAGCCGCCGTGCTCCAGGTGGCCGGCCACCAGATCACGCATGTCACCGTCGTCTTCGATCAGCAGGATGCAGGGCTTCATGACGGCAGGCGATGGGGCAGGGGCAACCGCGATGGAGAGAACGGTCTGGGATTTGACGACGATTCTCACGGGTTTTGGCAAGTCATGCAGCGGTCGGTCGGGTTGTCGGTCGCCAGCGGCGCCCCGGATTCGACGCGCATGGGCTGATGGTTCGGGGGATGGTCCGATCAGAATCCAGTCCTGATCAGGTGTTCCCTGCCAGACGACGGGACAGCGAGCCCGAGGATTCTTCAGAATTTCTTCGTCAGTTCGTGTTGCAATCGCCACGGCTCTGATCCACCCTCTGCCCCTTTTGGGGCTGTGGCTCGGCTTGATCAGCAAAAAAAATCACCGTGGAGAGTTTCCACGGTGATGGTTGGTGTCTTGAAAGCTCCCCGGGCGGGATTCGAACCTGCGACCAATCGATTAACAGTCGACCGCTCTACCGCTGAGCTACCGAGGAATGGGACCCGAAGAACTTACCGCTCAGCCGGTCCCTACGGCAAGGGGTAGAGGCGTTTGCGCAGCGTCGGGCCGTCGATCCAGGGCCCCACCTGGCCCCGTTCCATCAGCGCTGCTCCATCGGCGCGATCGAGTTCGCGCAGGCGATGGGTGATCCAGAGGGCCGTCAGTGGCTGCGGCGCCCGCTGGGTGAGCTGGGCGATCAGCTCCAGCACCTCCTCCTGGCTGGCTGGATCGAGCAGGGCAGTCGGTTCATCGAGCAACAACAGGCCGGCGCCGCTGGCCAGGGCCCCGGCGATCGCCAATCGCTGCTTCTGGCCGCCGCTGAGGGTGTGGATCGGGCGGCCGATCAACCCGGTCAGCCCCACCTGCTCCAGCGCCTGTTCAACGGCCTGGCGTCGCTTCCCGGGCTCGAGGTCGGCCGGCAGCGAGAGGAGGAGATCACTGAAGCAGCTGGGCAGCAACAGTTGATGGTCGGGGTTCTGAAACACCAGTGCCGGCTTCAGAACGCTGTCGATCCGGCCCTGGCGAGGGCTGAGCAGGCCGCTGATCAGTCGCAGCAAGGTGCTTTTGCCGCTGCCGTTGCTGCCCACCAGCATCCACAGCCCGGACCTGGGGATCTGGAAGGTGCAGTGCTGCAGCGCCGTGTGGCCATTGGGCCAGCTGTAGGCCAGGCGCTCCACCCGCAGGGGTGGGGCGCCATCGGCGTGGGGCAGGGCCCGCGGGGCGTTCAAGGCAGATCAGCCGTCGAGGGAGAAGCCAGGACGCTTGCTGCCGCCACCGGCGGCCGACTTCTCATAGAGCTGCACGGCCACGATCTCGCTGCTCAGCAGGCTGATCCGCTTGTGCTCCTCTTTCTCGCAGCTGAGCTCGAGCACCCTTGGGTGGCCGCTGTCGAGCACCTGTCGCACCTGGTCGTAGAGCGCCTGGGCATCAGCGAGTTCCTTGCGCTGCACGGCGATCGGCATGGGGCTGAGCTTGAGAGAGAGCTCGAGGACGTACACGGCTTCAGCATCAGGGCCAGTACCCACTCTGGCGAATCGTCCTGCCGGCTGCTGGTTGTGATCGTCACCGACCGCCCCGCCGGCTCTTGTGGACGAAAATCAACGAACCGACGCCATCCGGGCCACATGTTCGAAAAGCTGACGCTGGTCGGGATTGATGGCTTGCCGGGCAGCCGCCACGGGGTGGAGGGCCCCACAGCGCTGATGCGCCTGCGCTGGCAGGGTGCCAGTCCGGATCAAGTCGCACTGACCCAGCTGCAGGAGCGGCTGAGCCACGCCCTCTGGTGTCTGGAACGTCTCGATTGGAAGGACAGTCATCACGGTGACTGGAGGCTGCTGCCAGCGGCGATTCCCGAACGTCGCTTCCCAGACGACTTCCTGCTGGCTCCGGCCCCGACCCGGTTGTCCGGGCTGCTGGCGGCGGCGTTGACGGCCCTGCAGTGGGGGGCGCTGGTGCCCGTGGTTGCGGCCCGGGTGCTGCACGATCAGGACCAGGAGATGGCGATGGCGGTGCCCTATCGCTTGCCTACGCAGCTGCAGCTGGCGCTGACGCTGCTGATGCAGATCGCCGCGGAGGTGATGGCTGTCTCGTCCGCCCCGCCGTCGGCCTGCGAAGGGGTGGCAGAGCCTGGGTGGCGCCAGGCGCTTGAGCAGCACCTGGCGGGGGGGGCGCTGCCAGCGGCCCTGGATGTGGATGGTTTTCACATGGCCTGGCAGGCGCGGCAACGCGGACTGCCGCTGTCACGGCTTGATTTCGGGATGGTGGAGATCGGCCATGGCACCAGTCGCCGCCGGTTCACGGGCAGCATGCTTGGGCTGGATGGTCTGGCCTCGAAGCTGGCCTCCAACAAGGTGGTGATCAAGCGCCAGCTCCTGCGGGCGGGGGTGCCGGTGCCTGGGCACCGGCTGGTCCACACGGATGAGGAGGCCTTGCTGGAGGCGCAGGCGCTGGGCTGGCCGGTGGTGCTCAAGCCGATCGACCAGTCCAAGTCGCGCGGTGTCACGGCCAACATCTGGCGGGCGGTGGACCTGTTGCGGGCTTACCGCAAGGCGCGTGCGGTCAGCCAGCAGCCACTGCTGCTCGAGCGCCAGGTGGCCGGCCATGACCACAGGTTGCTCGTGGTTGAGGGTCAGGTGGTGGCGCAGGTGACCAGGCGCTTCATCAAGGTTCGCGGCGATGGCTTCTCCACGCTGGGGCAGCTGATCGACCGGGCCCGGGCGGCCTGCTCCGATCAAGCCGAGGCGGCTCTTTATATCCAGGACGGCGAAACCCGGCGCCTGATCGATGCGCAAGGGCTGAGCCTGGAGGAGGTGGTGGAGCCTGGGCGGATGGTGGCCTGGCGGCGTCAGATGGCTCCGGCGCCGCTGTCGGGCTACTACCGCGATCTGTCGGATGCCGTGCATCCTGATCTGGCCCAGCTGGCTGTGCGTTCGGCGGCGGCCCTGGGCGTGCGCCTGGCCGGGGTGGATGTGATCACCACCGACCCATCGCTGTCGCCGCTGCAGTCCGGCGCGATGGTGCTTGAGCTCAATCCCCGGCCCTGGCTGCGCATGTTCCGATCCGCCTGTCCCTGGCGTCCGATCGATCGCCAGGTGTTCGAGATCGGCTGCCCGCCTGGCTATCGCTCGATTCCGGTGTTGCTGTTTGACGGAAGCGCCAGCGGCGCTGGGTTGCTGACCGCCCTGGAGGCGGCGCTGGAGGCGCAGCCTGCGCCTGGGGCGGCCGTGATCGGGAGCTGGACGGAAGGTGAGGCGACGGGCGCGGCGGCGGAGCCCCGGCCGAGGGTGCGGATCGCCGCCGAGCCGGTGGCGTGGGTCGCGAGCGAGGAGAGCCGCGAGGCGCCGGGTGATCTGGTGCTCAGCGACTGGCGGGTGGAGCTGGTTCTTCTCAATCTGGCGCCCCGGAGCTGGCAGGCGCAGGGATGGCCCTGCAGCGATTGCAGGGCCGGGGTGCTGACCGCCGGTGAGGTTCTGCTGGAGCAGAGGCTGTTGGCGGAGTGGCTGGCCGTGGTGAGCGGGCCCGTGCTGGTGGTGGGCGGCAGCCCCGCGCTGCTGGCCGCGGTACAGCAGCAGGTGGGAGGTCGTCTGCAGGCGGTGGACGATTCGCCAGCGGCCCTGGAATGGCTGCGAGAGCTGCTGGCTTGTGAGGGCGCCGAGAGCTGAGGTGCCGAGGCTGCCGGTGTGATCAGAGCCTTGGGCTTCTGGGCCCATGTCCGGCCGTGTTCTGCGCCCGGCCCAGATGTTCTGCCCCTGACCGTTCGCCAGATCCGTCCGGGACCCTTAAGCTGGCGACGTAACGCTTCATGAAGTTCTTCTCTCATGACGATCGCTGTAGGGCGCACGCCGCAGCGGGGATGGTTCGACGTCCTCGATGACTGGCTCAAGCGCGACCGCTTCGTTTTTGTCGGCTGGTCCGGCCTGCTCCTGTTCCCCACCGCCTATCTGGCGTTGGGTGGCTGGCTCACCGGCACCA
>CAIXOZ010000056.1 GCA_903921295.1 uncultured cyanobacterium
ATCCTCTTCTTCGTGGCCCAGAACGTGGCCAACCAGGGCAATAACGCCACGGCGCTGCCCCTGCTGGCCACCTACAGCCTGATCACCGGTTTCACCCTCAGCGGCCTCGTCAACTACGCCCTGGTCAGCAGCGGCGTCGGCGCCGTGGGCACGGCGGTGCTGGCCACCGGCCTCACCTTCGTGATCGCCTCGGTCACCGGCCGACGCATGAGCGAGAGCGTCGGCCAGGCGCTCACCGGCGTGGTCGGGCTTGGCCTGATCGGCCTGCTGATCGCCATGGTGGTGCAGCTCGTGGGCAGTTTCTTCGCTCCGGCGATCTTCTCCGGTGGCACCTTTGAACTGATGATCGCCGGCTTCGGCACGGTGCTGTTCGTCGGAGCCGCCTTCGTGGACTTCTACACGATGCCCAGGGCCTACCGCGACGATCAGTATCTGGCCGGCGCGCTGGGGATGTATCTCACCTACATCAATCTGTTCGTGTTCATCCTGCGCCTGATCATCGCCCTCAACGGCGGCGGTCGCCGCGAGTGACGTCCGCTTCGGCCCTCGATTCCCGGTGGTGAACCTGGGCCGATCCTCTGTGTTTCCCTCGGCTTGTTTCTGATGGCAGGCGCAGAGCCTGCGCCCGGATCACCAGCCCTCCAGGAGCTCCAGCCGGGGATCTTTTTTTGCCGTCCCATGCATGAGCCCTCCCCTTCCTGGCGCACGCTTCGGTGCTCCTGGAAGGGGACGAGCGCAGCGAATGGCGGCACAGGACGCTGGCCCGATCCGGCGGCGCGCTGACCCTGGAGAACGACCGTGGGAACGATCACCCGGACACCGTCATCCCGACACCATCAGAGGAACGGAACCTCTCCCCAGCGAGGGCGCTGTTGGCTGGGGTGCCCTGGCGAGACCAGGGCCGACCCTGCCCGCTCAGGGCCTGCCAGGCCCCGGGACAGCCTCATTCAGCCACCCGCAGCACCGCCTGGGCGATCGCCTGGCGCTGCTCATCGTCATAGCCCCAGCGATCGAGAAAGGCCCGATCCTCCCCCTCGCCCCTGGTGCCGGCCAGAAGCTGCTCGAGCCGCTCCTTCACCAGCTGCGGCTCCAGCTGACGCAGCAGCTCCAGGGCCCGCACCTGCACGCGCTCGGAGCGGCCCTGTTGCTCCAGATCACCGACGCGGCCGTGGTGCAGCACCATCGCCGTGCTCATCGCCAGGTTGCGGGCGGTCAGATCGACCACGCCAGCGCCGGCCTGACGCAGCGACAACAGCACCACATCCGGCAGGCGGTCCATCAGCACGCTCTCCCCAGCGAGGGCGACCACAAAGAAACCGCGAGCGCCATCGCGCAGGGACACCAATGGCGCGACGCGATCGGCGAGCACCTCATCGCTGAGCTCACCGCTCTCCCACTCCTGCAGCCAGCGGGCACTGAGCGACAGGGCAGCGGCAAAATCAGGGGGCTGGCTCCCGTCAGCCTCCACGGGAGGTTGGGCGCGGCTGGGGACCTCGGCCATCGGGCGGGGATGTACGAACAGTGTCACTGTGAGGTTATGGAGCCAAGCCCCCCCCTGCCATCCACCCCCCCACCGCCGTTCCCGGATCTGAACGATCTCCCGGCCGACGCCCTCGCCCTGCCGGGGGATGCGTCCGCTGCAGCTCTGACGATGGGCGATCAGCCCCCCGGCTTCCGCTCGGGCTTCGTGGCCCTGATCGGCCGGCCGAACGTGGGCAAATCGACCTTGCTCAACCAGTTGGTGGGCCAGAAGGTGGCGATCACCTCACCCGTGGCCCAGACCACCCGCAACCGGCTGCGGGCGATCCTGACCACCGCGAGCGCCCAGCTGGTGCTTCTCGACACCCCGGGCATCCACAAGCCCCACCACCTGCTCGGCGAGCGGCTGGTGCAGACAGCCCGGTGCGCGATCGGTGACGTCGATGTGGTGCTGCTGCTGGTGGACGGCAGCCAGCCGGCCGGCCGGGGCGATGGCTTCATCGTCGATCTGCTGCGCCAGCAGCGCTCGCCGGTGCTGTTGGCGCTGAACAAGACCGATCTGGCTCCGCCGGAGCAACGCCGCGACCTGCTGCAGAGCTACCGCGAGCTTCTCGCCGGACACGATGGGAGGCCACCGCTCGACTGGCCGCTCCATCCCTGCAGCGCCCTCACCGGCGAAGACTGCCCCAGCCTGGTGGACGCCCTCTCGGCCTGCCTGCCGGAGGGGCCCCATCTCTACCCGCCCGATGCGGTGAGCGATCAGCCGGAGCAGCTGCTGCTCTCCGAGCTGATCCGCGAGCAGGTGCTCACCCACACCCGCGAGGAAGTGCCCCATTCTGTGGCGGTGATGATCGATCGGATCGTTGATGACGGGCCGCGCACCGCCGTGCTGGCCACGGTGCTGGTGGAACGCACGAGCCAGAAGGCGATCCTGATCGGCAAGGGCGGGCGGATGCTGCGGGAGATCGGCACCGGTGCCCGGATGCAGATGCAGACCGTGTTCGGGGGTCCGGTGTACCTGGAGCTGTTCGTGAAGGTGGTCCCGAACTGGCGCCGCCACTCGGGCCGGCTCAATGAACTCGGATACACCGGCCTCGACTGAACGGGGCAGCACCGGCCCCGGGGACGCGGCGGCCCCGAACAATCGCAGCGGGCTCCGTCGCTGACCTGGCGCCGAGGGCCTGGCCACCGCCCAGGCCCAGCCCTCCTGAGAGAATGCAGTTCTGAGCGCCTGCCCCACTTGACCGGCCCCAACCCCGACACGGCCCCCTTTCCCCCCACAGACATCCAGGCCTTCCTGCGCTGCTGCGAAGGCAGCTGGATGAGCTTGCGCAGCCGCTTCGATCTGGCTGCGGGCGCCGAAGCCAGCCCGACCCCTGGGGCGGACGCCGCAACGGAAGCCGGCGTGCCTGATGAGGCCTGGCACCAGTCGGAGCGTGGCGAGCTGGAGATGCGTCACCTGCCGGGAGCGAGCGACGACGACCCGGGTGCGCTGGTGAGTCAACCGGCCGGCGCCGGCGCCACAACCCTGCGCTTTCTGGGTGACGGCCGCTTCGAGAGCAGCGGCGCTGCGGGCGGCACCTGGAAGCTCTGGCCCGACGGCAGCCTCGAACTGAGCGTGGAAGCGGAGGGTCGACGGATCCGCGAACGGATCTGGTTCACCAAGCCCAACCTGCGATTGCGCAGCACGGTGGAGCACGTCAACGATGGCGGCGCCGGCCGCGCCAGCTTCAGCTCCGAGATCCGCCGGGTGAGCCGCCCCGCCGGCAGCTGAGGGCCACCATGCGCCTTGATGTGATCAGCCTCAGCCCTGAGGCCTTCGCCCCCCTGCTGGAGCTGGGGGTGATCGGTCGGGCCTTCAAGGCTGGCATCGCCCACCTGAACACCCACAACCCGCGCGATTTCGCCACCGACCGCTACCGCAAGGTCGACGACGAGCCCTATGGCGGTGGCGCCGGCATGGTGCTCAAACCCGAGCCGGTGTATGCAGCCTTTGAATCCCTGCCGGTGCTGCCGCGGCGACGGGTGCTGCTGATGAGCCCTCAGGGGCAGCCGCTGCAGCAGGCCGACCTGCGGCGCTGGGCGAACGACCACGATCAGCTGGTGTTTCTCTGCGGCCACTACGAGGGCTTCGATGAGCGAATCCGGCCGCTGGCCGATGAGGAAGTATCCATCGGCGATTTCGTACTCACCGGTGGCGAACTGCCGGCGATGACGATCATCAACGGCGTCGTGCGCCTCCTGCCGGGCACCGTGGGCACCGAGGCCTGTCTGGAGGAGGAAAGCCACAGCGCCCTGCTGCTCGAACATCCCCACTACACGCGCCCCGCCAGCTTCCGGGGCCTGGAGGTGCCGGCAGTGCTGCGCAGTGGCGACCACGGCGCCATCGCTCGCTGGCGATTCGGCCAGCAACAGGAACGCACCCGCCTGCGCCGGCCCGACCTGTATGCGCGCTGGTGCCGCAAGGATGGCAACGCCGGTGGGGAGCCGGAACGGCAGGCCTGACAGCCGAAGGATCCACGAGGCGCCGGGCTGGACGGCCTGAGCCGGGCACCCGGGCGGTGCCGCGAACCCGGGGCTTCGATCGTCACCACTGGCAGCAGGGGCATGACCAGTTCTCCAGTGCCGAACCCCTCTCCATCGCACCCATCAGGCCACTCGACACAGCACAACAATGAACGCGCAACAAATACCGCACAACACATACGGCACATCCGCCTCAAACCAGCTTCGCTCAGACATGAAGAACCACCTCTTCCTACAATGTATTCACCTGGATCAATACCATGCAAGGCATCGCCACCCTTTTCTTTCATCACGCGCCGGTTGCACTGACACTGCTCTACGTGTTTTGGAAAATACGCACGGAGCCGATGACCCTGACGTGACCATTAATCTTCCCCTGGACGATTTCACAGCCAAGGGCCGTTGCACTTTGGTGCTTTGATGCATTGATGGCTCTGCGAAAAAGGGAGATGTGCAAGCGTGTACCTATCCTGAAATCGCTGAGTATTTCACCTGATGCCGCGGATCACCCTGGCGCTTGGAGACCGCGAGCACCTCGCCCTGAAGCTGCTGTCCCTACGCAGAAACAAGAGGGTTCTGGCTCTGATGCAGGAAGCCTTGGCCCAATACCTCGAAAGAGAAGGCGCTTATCTGCTGACCATCCAATCCAATGATCCCGATGACTGACCCAGGCAAGGAAAATTCTGATTCACTTTTCTTTGACACGGCTAGCCAACAGGCCAGAATAGACTTCCGGATTCCAATCCCTACATACGAGAAACTCCACAGACTGTCGAAGCAGACAGGGAAACCGGTCAATAGCTTGATGATTGAGCTCTTGAACAAGTCTCTTGAAAACCAGTAATCATCAACCCACGCAACAACCAACCAGCCGGCTACTCTTCCTCGGCAGCGCCCTACTCATCAAAACTCTTTTCGAGCAGATAGGCAATCAGACTACTCAGAGATCGACCCTCCTCTGCGCTTCTCGCCAACAATTTTTTTAGAGTGTGCCAAGGAATCGTCGCGCTAACCCGCTGGGGTGCCCGGGTAGCAAATTCTTTTTCCTGACCCTTATCGGATTTCAAGGCACAACTTCACACCTTGGTATTCTAACAGCGTAGCCGCAACTTCGTTTGAACGTCCCGACACTGCGCCTGGTGCATCTGTGCGCCAGATCTGCTGCAGTCCACGACCACCAGTAGCGACTCACAGGCCCCAACTGCACCCCCAGATTACAGGGCGCCAGGATGCATCAGCGCCAACGACTTCGGATGATCCAAACGATGCCCGGAACGGCTCATGGAGTCACACCTCCGCGACGGGCTGGCACCGATCCAGGCGTTGCCGCAGGCCCAGGGCCACGGCGCAGGGCCTCACCGCCAGGGGACCGGGAGATGGACATCGCCCCTTGGGTCGCCATCAGCCAGCCGTTGACCCAGGGGCACCCAGATCACTGACTCACAAAAACGGGCGATCAATCGCCTGCCTTGTCATCAGGCTCAGACCGCGTTCCCATCCCATCATCCTTCAGCTTCCATTCATTGATCCTGCCTGGCCAAGCCAACCATCCTTCGCTTCCCATTCATTCATCCCTCAAGCCCACTCCAGGCGACCAACACTCATGACCAGTCCATGCATCGATCATCGCTGATCCATGGATCGTTCAACACCCATGGATGGATCGTTCCAAGCCCAGTGAATGGAACATTCACCACCAAGCCCACCAGCACGCCTCACCAAACCTTTGACCCCTCATCACCTATTCCACCATCGCCCACCGTCCATTCCGGTCGCTTGACTGTTCAACCCACGACACCCAGACAACCCTCACCCACGAATGACCCTGCGCCAACCAGCGCTGCATTCTTCATCAGAACTCTTCACCAGAAGATCGATACTGAACAAGGATTGTGATCGAGAACATTTCCACTTCTGTACACTTTCCCACGAGGTCCAACCGCGACTTCAAGGCCAGCCCACCGTCCAGCAGCATTCCCCGGAATGACTGTGGCGTTGCCCGCCTGACCGCCCTCACACCTCTGGGAGCACCGGAAGCTCTATGCAGCTACGCATCGGCAACGGCTACGACATCCACCGGCTGGTCAGCGGACGCCCCCTGATTCTGGGAGGAATCCGCCTGGAGCACCCCCTCGGCCTCGATGGGCACAGTGACGCCGATGTGCTCGTGCACGCCCTGATGGACGCCCTGCTGGGAGCGCTCTCGCTGGGCGACATCGGCCAGCATTTCCCGCCCGACGATCCGCAGTGGAAAGGGGCCGACAGCCTCGTGCTGCTGGAGCACGTGATGGCGCTGGTGCGCGAGCGCGGCTGGATCGTGGTGAATGTGGACACCGTGGTGATTGCCGAGCGTCCGAAGCTCAAGCCGCACATTGCGGCGATGCGACGTTCCATCGCCTCGCGCATGGGGCTGGACCCCGACCAGGTGGGCGTGAAGGCCACCACCAACGAACAACTCGGCCCCGAAGGACGCGAGGAGGGGATCTCCTGCCATGCGGTGGCCCTGCTGCAGCGGCCATGACGCCGCCGGCCCAGGCCCGGACCCGTGGAGCGGACAGCCCGCAACCGCCGCGGCGATCAACCTGGCGGCACCGGGGCCTGAAAGGTCTGTGGGGGCTCGCCGTGCTCGTGCTCGCGCCAGGGCTCCGGCGATTTCGAGCACGCACTGTGCTGCCGGCGCTCCGGACGCTCGCAGCTGCCAGCAGTCCGCTGCTCCCAGGACTGCTGGCCGGATGGCTGCTGATCGCTGCAGCCATCGTCCCCAGCCCGCTGCCGGCCGGTCCACAGCCGGCGCCACGGGGGGACTGGGCCACCTGGCTGGCGCTGCCCCCCGCCCAGGCCGCAGCGCCGCCACCACGTCCCTCCACGGCGAGCGCCTCAGCCCAGGCCCTCACCCGCGGGGAGACCCCACACCAGCCGATCACCGAGCAGCTGCGGTTGCAGGTGCCCGAGGAGCAGCGCCAGATCTGGCTGGAGGCCGAGCGGGCCACCTGGGAACCGTGGCTGGCCAGCCAGGATGGCTTCCTCGGCCGTGAATTGCTCTGGGATCCGGTGCATGGCGAAGCCACCCTGCTGATCCGCTGGGCCAGCCGCGCACAGTGGAAAGCGATCCCCCAGGACGCGATCGATGCCGTGCAGGCCCGCTTCGAGGCCGTGGTGAGGGAGCGGCTGGGCGAGCAGACGCCGATGCCCTTCCCGCTGCTCTACGAAGGTGAACTGATCAGCCCCGACGCCTGATGGCTGTCTCCCTGGATCCTGCCCCAACCCCGTGATCGATCGCCCCGGTTCCCCGTCGTCTTCGACGCCCGACAGCACAGCGTCGGGATCTGCCGCTGCAGCAGCCACCGGCGGCGAGGCCCTGGCCCGCCTCGATCTGGGCCGCCAGCAGCGCCTGGGGATGGTGGAGGCCGTCTGGGGCGAGCACAAGAGCGCCGAGCAGATCCTGGCGATCCTGCAGCGCCTGCACACCGCAGGCATTCAAGGGCTGGTGACACGGGTCAACGCTGAAAAAGCCGCCGCCGTGCTGGCCGCCGCCGACCAGGCGACAGCCGACAACGCCCTGACCGACGACGACGCCGGGCACCCCTCACCGTGCCCGGGCCCAGCCCTGACGATCGGCCACCATCCGGAAGCCCAGCTGCTCCTGTGTCCACCGGTGACGGCAGCCAGCCCCGCCCCGGAGAACGCCGAGGTGATCGTGGTCTGCGCCGGCACCAGCGATCGCAAAGTGGCGCTCGAGGCCCAGCTCAGCCTGGCCTGCCACGGCATCGCCGCCGCCCTGGTGGTGGATGTGGGCGTGGCCGGTCTGCATCGCCTGCTCGATCAGCTCGATCAGCTGCGCTCGGCACGGGTGCTGATCGCCTGCGCCGGCATGGAGGGGGCCCTGCCGACGGTGCTCGCCGGCCTGCTGCCGCAACCGGTGATCGCCGTGCCCGTCTCGGTGGGCTACGGCGTCAGCGCCGGCGGCATTGCCGCCCTGCACGGGATGCTCGCCAGCTGTGCTCCGGGCCTGTGCGTGGTCAACATCGACAACGGCTACGGCGCCGCCATGGCAGCGCTGCGGATCCTGGGGGTGGGGCGGGAAGGGTGAGGCCCTCAGAGATGGCTGAGCTGGGGATAGGCGGTGAGCAGCTCCTCGGTGCTGAGCACCTCGCCGGCGCCTTCGGGTTGCCAGATCACCTCGAGCGCCAGCAGGTCGTCGGCGGCAAC
>CAIXOZ010000057.1 GCA_903921295.1 uncultured cyanobacterium
ATCGGTGACGGCGGCGACGTCAATGAGGCACTGCTCAGCTATGCCTCGGTGCAGGACGATGACCTGAGCTGGGAGGAGGCGATCCGCCGAGCCGGCAGCCCCCCCTGCATCAAGCGCTATCGCTCCTTCGAGGCCTACCTCGACAACGCCGATGAACTCGAGACGATCGAGGTCAGCGCGGTGATGATCGAGGCTGCCCTGAGTCAGGCAGGCTGATCGCCATCCGGGGTGCCGAACAGATCCCCCGGGCTTGCATCGAGCTGCTGCAGCAGGGCCTGACCCGCCACCGGTCCCTTGCCCTCGAGCTGTCCTTCCCTGATCAACAGCGGACAGCCGCTGGTGGCCACCACCAGGCCGAGGCCCGGTTCGATGGCCAGCACCTGGCCGGGCCGCGCTGCTGCGGCTGCATCCGGCCGGGCTTCAGCGCTCGCGGCGGCGTCCAGGCCCCAACGATCCGCCAGGGGCGCGACCGTATCACTGAGCTGATCGCGCAGCCGCAGCACCAGCGGCTCCGAGGCCAGCAGCTTGAAGCGGCGGCCCCGCCAGTGGGTGAAGGCCTGTGGATAGAGCCCCATCACGCGGCGATGCAGCGCCAGAGCAGACAGCTGCCAATCGAGCAGGAGATCCTGCTTGCCGATCTGGCGCGCATAGGTCAGTCCCGCCTCGCTCTGATCGCGGACGCCGAGACGCTGCCAGCGTTCCGCCTCAGCACCGGGACCGGCGTTGGCGATCAAGGGCAGCGCCTGCACCAGCAGCGAAGCCGTGCATTCACTGAGGCGGCGGCCGAGGCTCTCGGCGTTTTCCAGCAATCCGATGCCAAGCCTTTCCTCGAGCAGCACAGGGCCGGTGTCGAGGCCGACCTCCATCGCCATGATGCCGACGCCGGTCTCCGCATCCCCCTCGATCAGGCTCCACTGAATCGGAGCCGCCCCGCGCCAGCGCGGCAGCAGCGAACCATGGCCGTTCCAGCAGCCCAGAGGCGGCTGGGCAAGAACCTCGGCCGGCAGGATCTGGCCGAACGCCACCACCACATGCAGGTCGGGGCCGAGGGCCGCGAGCGCCTGCTGGGTCGGAGGGTCGTGGCGGATGCGCTCCGGGGTGAACACCGGCAATCCCAGCGCCAGAGCACACTGCTTGACCGGTGAGGGCACCAGGCTGCGGCCTCGTCCGCGACGCCGATCCGGTTGTGTGACCACCGCCAGCACCTGATGGCCGGCATCGACCAGGGCCTGGAGGCTGGGCACCGCGTAGGCGGGGGTGCCCCAGAACACGAGCTTCATCGGCGGCAGCGGGCGGGTGAGGGCAGGCTCACAGCCATCGACAGACGGAGGAGTGAGCGGCCGGATCGAACGATCAGGGCAGACGGAGAAACCGGCTCAGACTCAGGCCTCGCCGGTGATCGAGAGCCCCTCCACCCAGACATGCGGGCAAAGGCCATCAGGGGTGATCTCCGCCTCGCCTTCAAGGCCGATGATCGCCTGCAACACCTGGCGGATGTCGCCGGCGACGGTGGCCGCCTCGATCGAACGGAAAACCCCTTCCTTGACGAGCCAGCCATCAAAGGGCAGGGAGAAGGAGCCCTGGCTCGCTTTGACGCCGGCATGCAGAGCCGACAGCGATTCGATCACCACCAGACCACGCGTTTCATCGACACCGATCGGATGGCTGGCGTGACGATCGAGACCCTGTTGGCCTCCGCCCGGGGTGGCGCCGATCTGCAGCCAGTCCGGGGAGACCGAAACCTTGGCACCGAGGCCGGCATGGCCGGTCGGCGCCACCCCGAAGGCACGGGCTGTGGCCTCGGAATGGAGGAAATTCACCAGCCGGCCGCCTTCGAGCAGGGGCAGCCTGCGGGTCGGGGTGCCTTCTCCATCAAAGCTGGAGGCGCCGATGTTTCCGGGGTGAAGCCCGTTGTCGTCGATCGAGAGGAAGGGAACCGCCAACGATTCCCCCAGGGACTCGCGACGACTGAGGCTGACGCCATCGAGCACGGAACGGGCATTGAACAGGCTGCTGAAGGCGCCGATCAGATCGAGGAAGGCCTCCGGTGAGAAGACACAGGTGTAGCGACCGGTTTCGATCGGGGCGTAGTTGAGGTGGGCGATGGTGCGTTCCGCCGCCTCCTTGATGCAGCCGGCGATGTCGAGCTCGGAGGCGCCGTAGGCCAGACGGACGGCTCCGCTGCTGCGCGGCTTGCGGCCGCTCTCCTCAGCCCGGGCATAGAGGTAGAGGCTGGCGGTGCTCAGACGCTGCTGACGGCAGGCACCGGCACTGTTCAGATACAGGCGTTCGCCGAACCGCTCGGCCAGGCCGTTGTACGGCACCGTTCCGATCGCCGCATGGCTGCTGAGCAACGCAGCCTCAGCGCTCTGCAGCGTCGTGAGCAGATCGAGGATGTTGGACAGAGGCGCCAGCGGCTGATCGAGCGTCGCCAACGGAGCTGTCGCCAGGGGCGAAAAGGCAGGCACATCATCGGGGTTGCCGAAGGCGCTGGCATCCCGGGCGCCGGCCAGGGCCCGCTCCAACCCCGAAGAGGACAGATCCGACGTGCTGGTGACACCGACCAGACCGTCACTGTTCCAGACACGGATGGTGATGGCGCTGCGCTGGGCCCCCTTCATCTGCTTCGGACGGCCGCGATCGACCTGGACCGAAAGATCGGTGCTGCAGGCCGCTCCGAGATCCCAGCGCTCGATGCCCGCCCGGTCGGCGAGGCGCTGGAGCTCCTGGCTGAGCTGCACCGCATCCAGGCTGGTGGTGGGAAGGTCGGAGGCGACGGTCGAGGATCCGCCGATGGAAGACTCCTGCATCTCAGCGTCCCCCGACGGTGATCGACTCCACCTTGATGTGGGGTTGGCCGACGGTGACATTGATGCTGCCGCTGACCGA